>JAHEYW010000026.1 GCA_023251395.1 Bacteroidales bacterium | reverse complement strand
TCAGATTTCCTGTTGTAGGGAGATGATCAAGATATCCTGCTGATGCCTCCTTGACAGTTTTTAGTGTTGCCTCAGCTGAAGTACCGCCAATTACTAGTGCCAGGTGATAAGGCGGACAGGCTGATGTACCCAGGTCCATAATCTTTTCTCTCACAAACTTAACCAGCGACTCTTCATTCAGTAAAGACTTCGTTTGCTGGTAGAGAAATGTTTTGTTGGCAGAACCACCTCCCTTTGTGATAAATAAAAATTCGTATGTATCACCATTGGTCGAATAGATATCAATCTGTGCAGGAAGGTTACTGCCCGTATTCTTTTCATCGAACATCGAAAAAGGAACAACCTGGGAATATCTTAAATTTTTGTCCCTGAAGGTTTCAAAGATCCCTTTTGAGATGAATTCCGGATCGTTGGCTCCTGTCCAGACATTCTCTCCTTTTTTTGCAATAACAATGGCAGTCCCTGTGTCCTGGCACCATGGCAGGTCTTCTTTGGATGAAATAACAGTATTCCGCAGCATAATATAAGCAACGAACCTGTCGTTGTCGGTTGCTTCCGGATCTTTCAATATAGCCGCAAGTTTCTCAAGATGAGCTGTCCTGAGAAAAAACGAAATATCAGAGACTGCAGTTTTGGCCAGCAGTTCAAGACCTTTTGTATCAACTTTCAATATTGTTCTTCCATCGACCTTTTCTGTTCTGACAAATTCTTTTGTTAAGAGACGATAGCTGGTTGAATCCTTTTCAATCTGGAAAGGTTTTTCATAGATAAATTCTGCCATAGTACTGTTTTTGTTAAAATGAACTATTAAATAAAGTTCTGTTTTTCGCTGTTTTTTTTCATCCTCCGAAGCTTTCTTCGAAAACCGAATCCGCCAATTGGCGGAGAAGGTTTTAGCGAAGGAGGACTCTGTGTAAGTTTTTTTAAAAAATTTCTCTGAAATCAAATTTCTTCTTTGCCCTTATTCCCTTAGGAGTCATCTCAAGTGTACAACATTCGCTATCTTTATCATGTTGAAAAACAAGTATATAATTACCATTAAGAGCTTCGTTGAGAATCTTTTCTTTTTCATCAATTGTTTTCAGCGATTCAATATCATAGCTCATATTCCAGATGATTGGCAGATGGGACAGGGTTGGAATTAAATCTCCGGTGTACACAATTCTTTTCCCTTTATAATCAATTACCGGAATCATGAGTCCGGGTGTATGTCCATAGCATATTCTTACAGAAAAGTCCTTGAAAAGAGTTCCTTCCTCATCAACCAGGTTCATTCTGCCGCTCTGCTCAATAGGAATAATATTTTCTTCAAGAAAAGAGTCGGCCTCCCTCAGATTATTTTTTAAAGCCCATTCCCATTGCGCCCTGCTTATGTGGTAAGTCGCATTCGTGAAAGTAAGTTCATAGCCGGTCCGTGATGTATTCCATTTTACAGCTCCTCCGCAATGGTCAGCGTGCAGATGTGTAAGGAAGACGTCAGTAATATCTTCTGGTTTGTAACCTCTTTTTTTCAATCCTTCAATTAGTCCTTCGCCACCATGGAGATGCACATGCCTGAAGAATTTATCGTCCTGCTTGTCCCCACAACCAGTGTCAGTTAAAATAACATGTCCATCTGTTGTAACAATAAGTGACCTGAGTGTAAGTACGATCAGGTTATTTTCATCAGCAGGATAGATACGTGACCATAATACTTTTGGAACAACGCCGAACATTGCCCCTCCGTCTACCAGAAAACTTGAAATATTGAACAGATCTACCTTCATTTTTACTTTAATGGTTAACAGTTTAATTTGCTGAATGTTTTTATTAAACCGCAAAGAACGCAGAGTATTTTACGCAAGTTACCCAAAGGGATTGTTCATCTGTTTTTTCCGATAGGTAGCTTTTAATTCCACTATTTCTCAGCCGGATCAATAGTCCCTGAATATCTTGTAATAGAATCAGGAATAGAAAGTTTGAAGTGGGATTTTGCCAGTTTTGCCATATTTTCTCTGTTAATCTGAGTAATATCAATTGCATCGCTAAAGGCATCGTCATAAGATTTACCGGATGCAAAAAACTTCCTCTCATTGATCTCTGTTGTAATTGAATATTCAGTTTCTTCACATGAAACCTGACCGTCTATCCATATTTCATCGGGCGGGATGAAATGGTAAGCCAGATCATTTCCGCTGAAACCAAAATCGGGATAGATAGTCTTGCGAACCATATAACCGTCAACGATCCAGACACTAAGGCCCTCTCTGATTCCGAGCGGGACCCTGTAGATATTCTGAAGGCGGATACTATCCGGAAGGGTTTTTATTTCCTTTATATCTTCATAATCAGTAACAGCGACTTTCCTGATCGAAGCCTCGTGCTCCCTGCACATCTCATCATTCTCACGCCTTATCAGTTGCTCAAGCATTAAAGATGAATCATGGGCAGCCAGATAGGTCCATCCGAATTTTGCCATGAGGTGACGTTCGTTGAGTTCATGTGCAAGGGTAAGCCCGAATTCTTCACATGAGATTGCATTATCTATCCAGATTTCTCCCTTTGGATTGAATGGATATCTTTGCTCATTTCCCCCATAAAGAAAGGAGCTGAAGATCTTCTCCCTCACGATATTCCCGTCAATTATCCAGATATTCAGGTTATCACTTTTCCCGAGATAATACCTGTAAACTGAATCAATTTTCTTGTTGTCTGTGCATGCGCAGAAGAGTGCAACGGCCGAAATAATAAGGATTATCTTTCTCATCTTCAAAGCATATTATTGAATTCTCTTTGTAGCTTAAAATTACACAATTTTGCTAATTTAGCCTTGTATATCCAGCAGATGTAAAAATGGCCTTCTGGCAGATAGCTAAAAAATACAGGTATTCAATCGCATTTGTACTTCTCTTTGTACTAATCGAAAATGTTTCATTCATCATTGAACCGACTTTCTTCGGGAAACTGCTGGATGCACTTATCGACCATTTTTATGACCACGAAAAGATTGACTTCATGACGCCGCTCTGCATCTGGATAATGATATACCTTTTAAATGTTATTGGTGGTTCAGTTCACAGGTTATTGAATGGAAGTGTATATTCGAAAATGTATGCCAATGTGGCAACAGAAATTATTACCGAATCTCAGTTCAGAAAAGAACCATTTTCGAAAATGCTGGCACATGCTGAACTGGTAAAAGAATATATCGTTTTTTTCAGGGAAAGATTACCTGAAATTGTCTGGCAGCTTTCTGCTACAGCCGGGGCTGTGATTGCCCTGTTTTTCTATGACTACAGGATAGCGTTGATCTGTATTGCAGTTATTGTTCCCATCGGATATATAAATAACCTGAATAGAAGAAAGGTAACGATACTACAAAGGGATATACACGATAACCAGGAGGAGCTGTATAAGCTTATTGAGAGTAAAGATTCAGCAAGGATAAGCCAATATTATCAGAATACCGTTACTCCGAAAACAAAGATTGCAAGATGGAGTGCATTCGGCTACGGTTCAGGCAAGATCCTTCTTGTCATAATATTTATCGGCGTGATCTTTATTTGCGTCGATGTAGACAAATTTACAACAGGCAAAATATATTCAATAGTTGCATACCTCTGGACTTTCATAGCATCCACTGACTATCTTCCTGAACTTGTGGAAAGTATGGGTTCTGTAAAAGACCTCAATGAAAGATTCAAAAAGGACAAGCTGATAAAAGCATATTAAACGATTACATTTGCACTTGCAAAAAGATAATCCGGTACCAATTCAGGAAAATAGTAAGATATATGATATTCCTTTTAATTATACCTTTTCTGGCGATGCTTATAGCATTATTCCTGCTATCCAGCATAAGAAGTTTCAGAAATATTTTTTTAAATGAAGTACATACAGGACTGGCCAGGACATCAGGAAAACCTGCAAAGATCCTTACTGAAAAAGATATAATCCCGCTGCCTTCTCCGGTTCAGAAATATCTCAGGTACACAGGGGTAATAGGTAAAGAAAAAGTCATGAACTTCAGGGTTTATTTTCATGGCCAGCTTCAGGATATTGGAAAGCCTCCTTTCAGAGTTCATATTACACAGTTCAGTTACCTTGATATACCCACCCGTCTCTTCTATATTACAGGTAAAATGAAAAGACTTCCGGTTACTGCATTGCATATCTATAAAGATACTCACGCATCATTCCAGGTAAAACTGTTTTCAGCATTTTCAATAGTTGATCAGAAGGAAGGATACCTGAATGTTGCCGAGACAGTAACAATGCTGAATGATATGTGTTTACTTGCTCCTGCAACTCTTATCGACAAAAGGATTTCATGGGAGACGATCGATGACCTTCATGCAAAAGTCATATACACCAATAAAGAGATTAAAGTTTCTGCCGTACTTGAATTTAATGAATTGGGAGAGTTGATCAGATTCACTTCTGAAGACAGATACTATATTAACTCCAAAGGTGAAATGATAAGAACCAGATGGACCACTCCTGTTGGCAGCTACGTTGATTTCAAAGGAGTAAAAATCGCTTCTGTGGGTACAGCATACTGGAGTTTTCCTGACAAGGATTTTACTTATGCCTGGTTCCGGATTAAAGATGTTGAATATAATGTGAAGAAACAATAGTCAGTACAGCCTGCTCTTAACCCATGAGCAAAGTCTGGTTTTGAAAAAATGCAATACAATTGCACTCTTAACTTAATGTCAGGAATGAAAATACACTTTATAGCAATTGGCGGGGCAGTGATGCACGACCTTGCCATATCACTTCATAAAAAAGGATACTCAGTTACCGGGTCAGATGATGAGATCTTTGAACCATCACGATCAAAGCTTTTATCCTATGGTTTACTGCCTGATAAATTCGGATGGTGTCCCGAAAGGATCACATCAGCGCTTGATACCATAATACTTGGAATGCATGCAAAGGCTGACAATCCGGAACTGATTAAAGCTAAAGAACTGGGTCTTAAAATTATGTCATTTCCTGAGTACATCTTTGAGCAGACAAAAGATAAAAAAAGAATTGTTGTTGCAGGTAGTCATGGTAAAACAACCACTACAGCAATGATCATGCACGTTCTGAAATCTTCCGGAAGGAGGTTTGACTATATGGTAGGATCATCCATTGATGGATATGAAACGATGGTCAGCCTTTCAGATGACTCTGAATATGCTGTTCTGGAAGGAGATGAGTATCTGACATCTCCTGTTGACAGCCGGCCTAAATTTCATTTATATCATCCTGATATTGCGATCATTAATGGGATTGCCTGGGACCATATGAATGTCTTTCCGACATATGAAAATTATTTTGATCAGTTCAGGATCTTTGCTGATACCATTACTCATGGTGGGACTCTGATTTATTTTGAGAAGGATAAAGAGGCAGAAAGAATTGCTGGCAGCATCAGGAAAGATATCAGGGTAATTCCTTATAAGACTCACGGATATTTCATAAATAAAAGAGGCTTTTTCGCCGCTACTCATAACAGGGTTACAGAACTGAAGATCTTTGGTGAGCATAACATGCAGAATATGTCGGCAGCAAAGGAGGCATGCATGTGCGCAGATATAAGTGAAGATGATTTTTATGATGCATTGGAAACATTTAACGGTACCTCCCGGAGGCTGCAGAAAATAGGTGAGAATGAAAGGGGCATAGTTTATCTCGATTTTGCCCATGCTCCCTCAAAGGTAAAAGCAACTGTTGAAGCCGTTGCTGAAAGGTATCCCTCCAGGACAATAATTGCATGCCTTGAACTTCACACATTTTCGAGCCTGAACAACAATTTTCTTCCTCAGTACCGGGGGACCCTGGATAAAGCTACGTTCCCATTTGTCTATTTTAATCCACATGCAATTGAACATAAGAAACTACCTCCTCTTTCAGTTCAGATTGTAAAAGAAGCTTTTGGAGATAACCGCCTTCAGGTCTTTAATGATTCCGGGACATTGTTCAAAGCAATAAAAGAGACTCAATCTCATAATCCTGTCTATCTCATAATGAGCTCAGGTGATTTTAATGGAATAGATTTTAATGTCTTATCGGAGGAACTTCTAAAATAAATAAACATTCCTTCGCGTTATTGTTGATAATACATATTTTTTATGTCGTAAAATTTTTATGTTATTGATTAGTTTTGTGTCGGGAAATTTAAAATTATCTGCTATGAGGAGAAGTATTAATATTGTTTTATTGGTTCTGTTAATCGGAGTATCGCTAAATGCACAGGAGTATAAAAACAGTGTAGGAGTAAGGGTTGGTGTTCCGCTTGGGTTCACAACAATGGGTCATTCGGGTGCCACTATAAAACATTTTTTTGATAAGACTAATGCCATCGAAGGAATTGTTTCCAGTTATAGTTTTGGAACCAGTATCGCACTTACAGGACTATTTGAAAATGAGCACTGGACAGGTATATATCCAGGGATAAACTGGTACTGGGGTCTCGGTGCACATATGGGTTATATGGATAAAAACGCAATAAGCAGTTCACCATCCAGTTTCAATGGAGGAGGTGTTATGGGATTTGACGGGGTTCTGGGGGTTGAGTATACCTTTGATGAAATACCTCTGAATATTTGTGTCGATATAATGCCAAATATAAACCTTATCGGATATGTTGGTCCGAACCTCTTTGTAAGCGGTATTTCTGCCAGATATGTCTTCTGATAACATCCGAATTATCAGAAAAATATGGTATTTGCATTATTCTTGACTATTTTCTGTAAAATATTTTGCAGATCAGAAAAAACCTATTTTCTTTGCATCCGCATTTGAAAGTTCTTTGCATGGTCCATTCGTCTAGTGGTTAGGACGTCAGGTTTTCATCCTGGTAACAGGGGTTCGATTCCCCTATGGACTACAATTTTTAAACTTAATTTTAAGTAAAAAACGCATGGCAAATCATAAGTCATCAGAAAAGAGGATCAGACAAACTGTTGTGAAAAAAGACAGTAATAAGTATTACGCAAAAACGATGCGAAATGCTTTAAAGGATTTTCGTGGAACTACCGATAAGAAAGAGGCTGAGGAAATGCGTCCTAAAGTTGAATCGATGCTTGACAAGCTTGCTAAAAAGAAAATTATTCATTCCAAGAAAGCAGCTAACCTCAAGTCTTCAATTGCAAATCACCTCGGCAAATTGTAGTACATCTCTTTATAATTATATATCAAAGGGGTCGGTTTACTGGCCCTTTTTTTATTGATCATTTTCCTTTCAGGTACTCCTCGGTACTTACTACTTTAGCATAGTTAACCAGTGTTGCCAGAGTTGAATAATGAACATCTTCAGCCTTAATCACTTTATTCCCGAACTTCAGGTCCTTTGTTGCACAGGCATCATGAACAAGTATACATTTGTATCCCATATCACTTGCAGCCCTTGTTGCAGCTTCCACGCACATGTGGGTCTGCATGCCGCAGACTACAAGAGAGTCGATGTTTTTTGTCTTCAGGAATTGCTGAAGATCTGTCCCGAGAAAGCAGCTTACTTCTTTCTTTGAAACGATCTTTTCACCTGGCATCGGTTTTACAAGATCATTTATCTTGCCTCCGGGTTCAGAATTATGCCTCACATGTATTACCAGCATATTCTCCTTTCTGAAATAGCCAAGAAGTTTTGCAGCATTTGCTGCCGCTTTCTCCGGTTCAACAAGAGCCGATCTGCCTCCCGGAAAATAAAAATCCTGGATATCAATAAGCAACAGTGCAGTTTTGGACGACTGTGCCATGCATACGAACACAGTAAGAACAGAGATGATCAGAAATGAAAATACCTTTTTCATGATTAAATTATTTGAATGAACTTCAGGAGGATGATTAATATGTAAAATTAGCAAATTCTTTTTGCTGTATATTTGACCGGGAATGAACTATTCAAGACTATGAAATCATTTGAAACAAACTTTTCGATTAAATCGTCCATCAGAAAAGCCGGACTTGTGATCTTAATGGTGGTCCTGATAATGACTTCCGGTTTTTTAAGTGACGGGAGAAGACCATTCAAAAACTATGTGATACTTGTTTCAATGGATGCTTTCAGATGGGATTATTCAAAGATGTACAAAACACCTAATCTTGATAAGCTGGCAACAGAAGGTGTGAAAGCCGACCGCCTTATTCCATCTTTTCCAACAGTTACTTTCCCGAATCATTATGCAATTGCAACAGGTCTCTATCCTGATCACCATGGATTGATTGACAATAATTTCCTGGCTGTCGACCTCAAGCTGAGTTACAGGATGAGCGACAGAACTGCTGTCGAGAATCCTTCATTCTATGGAGGTGAACCTATTTGGGTCACAGCTCAGAAACAGGGTGCAAAAGCTGCCTCATTTTTCTGGGTTGGCTCAGAAGCACCGGTTGGAGGGATGTATCCAACATACTGGAAAAAATATGACGGTGCCGTTACTTTTGAAGAAAGGATAGATACTGTAGTAAAATGGCTTGGCTATCCGAAAGAGAGGCGCCCGGAACTCATTACACTCTATTTTGACGAACCGGATGCGACAAGTCATAAATTCGGACCCAGTTCGCCCCAGACAGAAAAAGTTGTTGAAAGACTCGACAGTCTCATTGGTGTTCTCAGGACAAAACTTTCATCACTTCCATACCATAAAAGGATCAATCTGATTGTCCTTTCTGATCATGGAATGGGCCCCATCTCACAGGAGAGGTATATAAATCTTAAAGATGTAATCCCTGAAAGGATGGTTTCTTCATTCTATGGCGGCAATCCCTGTTTACTCATTAATCCTGAAGAAGGTAAATCTGACAGTGTCCTGCTTCTTCTGAGATCACAGAAACATCTGAGAGCCTGGGCAAAAGCTGACGTTCCTGCAAGGCTTCATTTCGGGACCAACCCGCGTATTCCTGGGATTGTTGTTGTTGCTGACAGCTCATGGAGCATTGGCAACAGACCAGTCTCAACTTCTATCAGAGGTGGTGCCCATGGCTATGACAATGCTGATACAGATATGCATGCAATATTTTATGCCTCAGGGCCGGCATTCAAAAAGAATTATCGGTTTAAACAACTCAACAACGTCGACATCTATGATCTGGTCTGTAAGATCATGAAGTTCAATCCGGCACCTAATGATGGCGATCCCGATGACTTTAAGGATATTCTGAGATAGGATGAAGGTCATTAAACAATTAGAAAATCCCTCTCCATCCGCTTTCAGCGGATGGGTCTACACTAGGAGGGGAGAAAATCTTTCTTTTTCTGAAAGCTCAACTTTACGAAAAGTTTTTCCCGCCACCGGGGGGAAGGCCGCTTCAGCGGCAAAGGGGGTATAACTACCAGATCTTAATTATCAGACTATCAGGTTGCCACATAGCATCACCCTGTGTAACCCCAAACGTCCTGTAAAATTCAGGCATGTTTGAAAGAGGACCGATAACCCTATACCTGGCAGGAGAATGAACATCGCTTTTAACCTGGTTGGATATAGATTCAGGACGTGCATTGACCATCCAGGCAAGTGCAAATCCAAGGAAAAACCTTTGATCAGGATTCAACCCGGAGATGATCTCCTTGTTTTTGTACTGGCTGGTCTTTTTAAATGCTTCATACCCCATTACAATTCCGCCAAGATCAGCAATATTCTCACCCTGTGTGAGTTCGCCGTTTATGTGAAGACTATCAACAGGAACATATTTATCGTATTGCCTTATGATCATTTTGGTTTTGGCAAAGAAATTTGAGCTATCTTCCTTCGTCCACCAGTTATTCAGATTTCCGTTTTCATCATATTTGCATCCCTGATCATCGAATCCATGGGTTATTTCATGTCCGAAAGTGGAACCACCGATTATTGAATAAAGTATGGCATCATCAGCCATTTTACGTTCATACCCTGGAACAATTATATTGCATCCTGGTACAACGATCTCATTATTAGAAGGATTGTAATACGCATTATAAGTCTGAGGTTCCATTCCCCATTCGGTCCTGTCAACCGGCTTGCCATATTTGGAGATCACATAACTGGTTTCCCAGATATTGGCATTCATAACATTACGGACAAAGGAGTTGCGATCGGTCTGCAACGAACTCATATCCTTCCATTTATCCGGATATCCGACTTTCATTATCACTTTGTTCAGTTTGGAAAGCGCCATTTTTTTTGTAGCATCACTCATCCAGCCTAGATTATTAATATGGTCGGCATAGACAGCCTTGATTGCTGTCCCTATCTCCAGCAATTTTTCCTTTGTACCACCCGGAAGATATTCATTTACATAAACCTGACCGATTAGTTCACCCAGAGACCCGTCGGTCTGCTGAACAACCCTTTTCCATCTTGGCTTAGGTTCCTTCACACCCCGGAGAACAGTGCTGTAAAACCCAAATGAGGTCATAAATGTTTTATCATCGAGGTAGGGAGCCAGACCATTAATCATCTGGAATTTGAGGTAATTCTTCCATTCACCTAACGGATAAGATCTGAGATATTTATTGAGTGAAGCAAGAAATTCAGGTTGCCCGATGATGACAGTATCAAGACCGGATAAGCCTGTACTGCTGAAGAAAAGCTTCCAGTTAATGTCAGGATTATCAGCTGATAGTTGTTTGAGAGAGACTTTATTATAATTCTTTACAGGATCGCGGGTATCCTCACGCTTACGGGATACTCTGGCAAGGTCAGTCTCAATTTTCATCACCTGGTCAGCATATTTCTTTGCTGAGGCTTCATCATTTCCCAGGATAATGAACATATCTCTTATATAGTCTTTGAATTTTCCACGGATCATTATTGAGCGGGCATCGTCATCAAAGTAGTACCTTCTGTCAGGAAGACTAATTCCACCCTGGTAAATGAAAACAGCATTTTTACTGCTGATGCGATCATCCTGTCCCACACCGAAACTGAACATAGGAGATCCTGATGTAGCATGTATACTTGCTACCATTTTGATCAATTCATCCAGGTTGTTTATTTGATCGAACTTTTCAAGTTCAGGTTTAACAGGATCTATTCCGTTTTTATTTAAGGAAATACTATCCATTCCCGAAAAGAAGAAATCGCCTATCTTCTGCTTATTTGACCCTTTTGGGGCATCTTTAACCCCTGCACTTGATTCACAGATGTACCTTATCTGAGAATTGATTGTATCCTGAATCAACTGCCAGATGCCGTTACTTTGTTCATCCGGAGGAATTGGGTTTTCCCTGAACCATTTTCCGTTGGCAAACTGGAAAAAATCATTTCCTGGTTTTACTGTTGAATCTATGTGTGATGCAAGGGCATCAGCCGGTTCTTTTTTAGATGTTCCTGTACACGACCACAGCAGGCTTATAATCAGGAGGCAGAATGAGAAGAATAGATTTTTCATAGGACTTTTTTGTAAAAATAATTACTATCACTGATGAATCTTATTTTTTTAAGATTTTTTTTGAAGAATCAGGATTTATTGGTAAGAAGGGGCAGGAATATATTGACATGATCGGAGATGAAATTATTTCAAATTTTTAATCAAAGTTTCAATAAATTATTAATTTTAGAAAGAGGATCAATTTAATATTACTTTGACAGATTATCTTTTTATTTGATTTTTCAGCTTGTTTGCCCTGACCCTAAAGGGAGTAAGCTGAAAAATCAACCTGTTCCCTTTAGGGATTAAGGGCAAAACAGGTTGATTTTCCTGTTATGTCAAGGTAGAATTAAAATTCCTCTTTAATTAACCTGGTTTTTAACTCATAACTTCAAGTTTCATAATTGCATCTGTCATGAACCGTGAAGTATCACTTGATCAACTGAAATGTTACTCCGGTAAATCCTGGGATATAATTGTTATTGGTGGTGGAGCCACAGGACTTGGTATTGCACTTGATTCTGTTTCACGTGGTTACAAAACCTTGCTTCTTGAAAAGCATGATTTTGCAAAGGGCACTTCCTCCCGCAGCACCAAGCTTGTTCACGGAGGTGTAAGATACCTCGCCCAGGGCGACCTTCTTCTTGTGATAGAAGCACTTCACGAAAGAGGACTTATGCTGAAAAACGCACCACATCTTACGTATAACCAGGAATTTATTATCCCGGTTTACACCTGGTGGGACGTTTTCCTGTATACTGTCGGTTTGAAATTCTATGATATCCTGGCGGGTAAACTCAGTATGGGGAAATCTCATTTTACAAACCCTGAAAGTGTGATAGCACGGCTTCCTTATCTGAAACGGGAAAATCTTAAAGGTGGAATAGTATATCATGATGGCCAGTTTGATGATGCGAGAATGGCACTTGCCCTGGCAGAGGAATCGATGAGAAGAGGAGGAGTTCTGCTTAATTACTTTCCGGTTACAGGATTTATTAAAAATGGGAATGGGCAGATTGAAAACATAACGGCAAAAGATCTGATTACTGACGCTGAATTCAGGATTACCGGTAAGGTGATAATAAATGCAACGGGAGTGTTTGCAGAGGAAATCATGCGTATGGACACTCCCGATTCAAAACATTATATTAAACCAAGCCAGGGAGTACATCTTGTTCTCGACAGATCATTTCTGGGTGGTGATTCCGCGATAATGATCCCGAAGACAGATGACGGAAGAGTACTTTTTGCTATTCCCTGGTATGACCATGTTGTTGTTGGAACAACTGATACACCTATTGATAACATTGCAGTTGAGCCGGTTGCCCTGGAAAAGGAAATTGATTTCATTCTCCATACAGCACAGAATTATCTCACAGGGAAACCTGAAAGAAAAGATGTTCTCAGCGTTTTTGCCGGTTTACGACCTCTGGCTGCCAATCCTGAAAATCCCTCTGCTACAAAGGAGATCTCCAGGCGACATAAAATAATTCTTTCTGAATCAGGCCTTCTTACCATTACAGGCGGTAAATGGACAACCTACAGGCTTATGGCAAGGGAGACAATAGACAAAGCTATTAAATCCGGTATGATCGGAAAGAGAAAATGTGTTACTTCAGATCTTAAACTGGTTTCAGGGAACTCATCTGATAAATCAGACAGACTTCATATTTACGGAGATAATGCGACGGAGATTAAGAAGATGATTGCTGAAAAACCTGAACTGGGTAAAAAGATCCACCATTCTTTACCATATACATATGCCGAAATTATATGGATTTGCAGGAATGAAATGGCTGTAACAGTAGAGGATATACTGGCAAGGAGAACACGCTCCCTGTTTCTTGATGCCAGAGTTAGTATTGAAATCGCCGAGGATGTTGCTGAATTGATGGCAAATGAACTAAAGAAGGATGGTCACTGGAAGAAACAACAGGTTGATGATTATAAGAAAATTGCAACAAATTATTTTTAATACTATTCAATGTTCAATGTTCAAACCTTGAACCTTAAACCTTGAATTAAAAAATTGGTATATGAAAAAATACATTCTTGCCCTGGACCAGGGAACAACAAGTTCCCGCGCGATTATTTTCGATAATAATGGTCTTCCTGTTTCAACAGTACAGAAGGAGTTTACACAATACTATCCCAAACCAAGTTGGGTTGAACACGATCCGGAAGAGATATGGAAAACCCAATCGGGAGTAGCACGGGATGTATTAAAGAAAGCAAAGCTTGATGCTAAAAATATCGCAGCTCTTGGAATTACGAACCAGCGCGAAACGACAATAGTCTGGAACAGGGAAACAGGGAAGCCTGTTTTCAACGCTATAGTCTGGCAGGACAGAAGAACAGCAAAATTCTGTGATGAGCTTAAAGCAAAAGGTCTCGCCGGGAAGATACAGCAAAAAACAGGCCTGATAATTGATGCATATTTTTCAGCCACAAAAGTGAAATGGATCCTCGACAATGTAAAGGGTGCACGCGCACTTGCTGAAAAAGGCAAACTGGCATTTGGTACTGTCGATTCATGGCTGATCTGGAAACTTACCGGAGGAAAATTGCATGTTACAGATGTATCAAATGCAGCGAGAACAATGCTTTTTAATATTAGTACTCTCAGTTGGGATAAGGATCTGTTGAAGATCTTTGACATACCGGAAAGAATTCTTCCGGAGGTCAGATCGTCAAGTGAGATATATGGTAAAACCGATGGATTATTTTCATCCCCCATCCCTGTAGCAGGAATAGCCGGTGATCAGCAGGCGGCGCTCTTCGGCCAGATGTGTATCAAGCCAGGTATGGTTAAAAACACCTATGGTACAGGATGCTTTATGATGATGAATATCGGAAATAAACCAATAAAATCTAACAGCAGACTACTGACCACTGTCGGATGGAAAATAGGGAACGAAACAGTGTATGCTCTTGAAGGAAGTATTTTTATTGCAGGGGCAGTTGTGCAGTGGCTGAGAGATGGACTTGGGATTATTTCCAAATCGGCAGATATTGAGAAGCTTGCATCAAAGGTGAACGATAGTGAAGGAGTCTATTTTGTTCCTGCATTTGCTGGTCTTGGAGCGCCTCACTGGGATCAGCATGCAAGAGGAACTATGGTTGGCATTACAAGAGGGACGACATCTTCTCATATTGCAAGGGCAGCGCTATACAGTATTGCTTTTCAGACACTCGAGGTTCTTAAGGCTATGCAAAAAGATTCAGGAATCACAATAAGCGAACTGAGGGTTGACGGTGGTGCAACTGTAAATAGCATTCTGATGCAGTTCCAGTCCGATCTGCTCCGGATAAATGTTGTTCGTCCTAAGATCACTGAAACAACTGCACTTGGTGCTGCCTACCTGGCAGGACTTGCTGTAGGTTACTGGAGCAGCCTGAAAGATATCAGGGCACAATGGCAGGTCGACAGAATATTCAAGCCCGAGATGAATACTTCCGAAGTAAGGAATAATGTAAAAGGCTGGAACAGGGCTGTTAAGGCTGCGAAGGGCTGGGCCGGGAGTTGACCTGCACGACCTGCACGACCTGCAAGACCGCACGACCTGCAAGACCGCAAGACTACATGACAATATAACCAATAACACATATAAACCATGAACGCATTTTTTGCTGAATTTTTCGGGACTGCCATAATCATAGTATTTGGTGGTGGAGTATGTTCCAATGTTTTGCTTAGCAAAACAAAAGGTAACAACAGTGGATGGATTGTGATAAGCTTCGGGTGGGCAGTCGGTGTATTTACAGGTGTCCTTATCGCCGCCCCGGTAAGCGGAGCCCATCTTAATCCTGCTGTTACACTGGCTCTTGTAATGGCTGGTAAATTTTCTGTTTCTCAGATGCCTTTATATATTTGTGCGCAGCTTCTAGGCGCCATGTTTGGAGCTGTTCTGGTGTGGCTTGCATACAAGAAACATTTTGATATTACAGGCGATGCAGATGCCAAGCTGGCAATATTCTGCACAGCTCCAAATATCAGAAGTTACTGGTATAATGTACTCACTGAAATAATTGGCACATATGTCCTTTCACTTGCAGTTCTTTATATGGCTGCCCCCGATGTTGGACTCGGCGCCCTGAACGCACTGCCTGTTGCAATAGTAGTACTTGGTATCGGGCTTTCTCTTGGCGGTCCGACAGGATATGCAATCAATCCTGCACGTGATCTTGGACCAAGAATAATACATTTTCTTCTTCCGATACCAGGTAAACGTGACAGCGACTGGCTTTATTCCTGGGTACCGGTTTTAGGCCCGATGTTAGGAGCAGCAGCAGCAGCTGTGATGTTTGTGTTATTTAAAGGGGCCTGAGATGCAGATATAGGGAACGATTAACTGTTTTTCCCTGAATAAGATAAAACTATTACCCCGGACTATATAATTGGGCATTCTGAAAAACCAGAATTACCTGGTATGTTATTTTTTGGAATTTAAATTCCAATCATAAAATGATCACCGAATTTGTTGTTTGAAACTGGTTTGCTACAAGCTTATCAGCTTCTTTTTCATTCATCCAGGAGTCTCCGTCTATCAGATATTTAAACTGATATTCTTTCCCTTTTAGGAGGTTAAGAGAAACTGCATACTTAAGACTAACTGTGAACCATAGCAGGTGTAATTTAGCCATCTCCCTGAAAATTTTCTCCTGTATGAGCGGACTCTCTTCGAATTTTCTAAGAATGTTAATCTCAGCTATGACAATTTTACGTCTGCATAAATGAGCTGTTGACTGTATTATACTTTGTGTTTCCATTTAACAAAGATAAGTCCGATTATACCCGGGCACCTTACAAAATTCTGATTATTAGTTATATAATTCAAACATTAATGAGTGAATTGGTGATTGAACTGATTTTTATTGCAGGGAAATGTACTTTTTAAAAGTTTCTGAATATTTTCTACCGAGAAATAGCGACAATTCACTTAATTTTAAGAGTTTTTTGCTGAATACTTTTTTTGTTCTGCTTACTATATGATATATTAGAATGGTTAATTATTTCCTTTAGAATTTATACAAGAACTAAATGAGGATAAGGAGGATCTTCATCTTTTGTTTGGCAATTAGTTTTTTCGCCCGGGAAACTATACTGGCACAGGGCTCCTATTGCAGAAACCTCAGCTTTGAACTTGGTAATTTCACCAACTGGACGGGTTATACCTGGCGATACAGTCAGCTTGTTACTTCGATAAACAGCAGTCCGGTTCAGGGTATAATAAACAGACGCCAGACTATAATGTCTGATACTACAGCTTATGATGCAAACACGGGCTACATGCTAAGGAAGATCCCCCCAGGTTATAAATACTCCGCCAGGCTGGGCGATGAGATCCTGACAGGAGATATCAATCCCAGATGCTGGCAGCAAAGCCTGAGATATACAATGTCTGTAGACTCAAACAACGCACTTCTCATACTTAAGTTTGCTCTTGTCCTGCAGTATGCCATTGACCATACTTCAATAAACGAACCAAGGTTCAAGCTTACTCTTTACGATAGCAAGGGGAATTTACTGCCGGATTGCTCAAACTATGATGTCTATTCATCTAACAAGAATGTAAAAGGATTTAAGACCTACCTTCCGGCCGGAGTGAGAGATCCTATTGAATGGCGCGACTGGACAACTGTCGGAGCAAATCTTCTGAAATATGTCGGGCAGACGATTACGGTCGAATTTATGGCAACCGACTGTACCCAGAGGTATCATTACGGTTATGCCTATTTCATCTGTGAATGTCATCCTCTTTATATCACTGTGAAATACTGTGCTTCTGATACGATTGCCGTACTGACAGCTCCTGAGGGTTTTGAACGCTACAGCTGGAAGAATAGCAGTGGTATTGTTGTCGATACCAACCAGATCTACAGAATAAAGATGCCTTTGGAAAAATCTACTTATTCGTGTACCATGACTTCTGCGACAGGCTGCGTTGTAGCACTCCAGACAACGATATCCAAATATATTCCAAAAGCCGACTTCAGTAATTTTATGCTCGACTGCAAATCAAATATGGTTCAGTTTCTGAATCACTCTACAAAAACACTCGGATCACTTACATATAACTGGAATTTTTATGAGGGTACAAACTCCAATAAGGAAAGTCCGGCATTTGCCTTCAAAACTTCAGGAATACATAAGGTCACCCTGAACCTTGGCAATCCTCCCTCTACGTGCAAGGATACCCTTACAAGATTTATTGAATCTTTTTCACCACCTCTTATCGGAATTAAAGGTGATTCGACTTTTTGTCCGGGACTAAAAACAACACTTAAAGCCTTTGGGGCTGATAATTATGAATGGGGTAGTGGGGAACTGACAGATTCAATAAAGGTTGGCTCCCCTGGAGGAAAAATGTGGCTCGTGGGGTATTCTACAACTGGATGCGTATCAGACACGGCTTATAAGCTGATCACTCAGGACCCTGACTGGAAGTTCATAAAAAGAGGGGACAGTATTATTTGCGGTGATGCAAAAATAATGCTTGGTGCATCCGGTGCGAACAAATACCTCTGGAATGGAGGATCGAAGAAAGACTCAATAATTGTATCATCCCCCGGCATCTATTATGTTAATGGAACTAACTCAAGAGGATGTGTCAAGACTCTGTCCTATAATGTAATGGCATATCCATTACCTGAAACAGGATTTACATTTTCTCCTGATGCGATCGACAGCAGGCATAATCTCCTGATATGTAAAATTCCGGATGAAGGAAATACGGAATACAGCTGGGATATGGGTGATGGAATCCAGGAAAAGGGACCACTGGTTCAGCACAGGTATATCCATGCATCAAATAGTATTTTGTCGTACAGGATATCGCTGAATGCCAGAACAATATATGGCTGTATTGACAGTTCCTTTCAGTTTCTGGATGTAGTCCCGTTTATTCCGAATGTTTTTTCACCTAATAATGATGGCATGAATGATCTTTTTATGCCTGGATTTGATATGGAAATTGTAGACAGGAACGGACAGAGGATATTCAAGGGGAAAACAGGCTGGGATGGAAGGCACAATGGAAAGTCTTCAGATCCGGATACCTATTTTTATCTGATACTCTATAACGACAGTAATAACCAGACACATCAACGGAAAGGATATGTGACACTTGTAAGATGAAATAACCTGATGAAAAGATCTTCCCATCTTATTATTGCCTTAGGTCTGATATCATGTGCTGATATTTTTGCACAGGCGGATATTAGTATGGCAACACACTGGAATAACCGGGCCAATTATAATCCGGCAGCGATAGCCCGTACAGACTATCTTTTTATTTATTTCAATACACGGAAACAGTGGATGGGAGTTAATGGTGCTCCCACAGTATTTAACTTACAGTCTTCGGAATTCTTTAATGACTTCAGCTCAGCAATTGGAGTACACCTGATTGGAGACTACATAGGAGCTTCCCAGGTTTACAATCCAATGTTTACATACGCTTACCGTATTGCAAAAAAAGACAGGTGGGCAATGGCTATGGGATTATCTGCCGGAGTCTTCGTCAGAACCGTTAATGGTTCTCTTTTTGAAGCTGATAACTCCAATGACCCCTCAATCTTTTTCAACTACGAAAAAAGGACAGAACCGGATCTTAACGTTGGGTTCGAATTTCAAAATCTCCATTTTATTTATGGTTTCTCATCAACGCACCTTTTTTCAATTGCAAAATCAGATTCCTTGTTTCTGAATACAAATCACAGGTATGCTTATGCAATTTATAAAAATGATGATCCTCAATCATTTTCATATAGTGCAGGCATACAGGTAGTTAACCGGAAAGATTTTATTGACGCTGAGGCAAATTTTTCATTTCGTCTCAAACACCTGCCGAGAACAATTAACGGACCCCTTCTCAAAGGACCACAGGAAGTGCTTGATATTGGAGTGACATTACGTACTTCGAAACAGATCACTTTACTTTGTGGTCTAATGATAACTCCTTATCTTCGAGTAGGTTATGCATACGACCAGAGCCTGCTTACACGGCTGAGAAGCAATGAAACCCATGAAATAATGATAGAATACCGTATACCGGCAAGAGCAGCCTCTGCAACAGTACGCTGCGGAAGCAAGGAATTCTGGTACCATTGAAATGATTCCTGAACCTGCAAATGAAAAATATCAAACCGACATACTTCTGGCTCTTTATTTTCCTTCAGGTTCTTTCCATTCCTGCATCTGGTATCACAGCAAAGTTCACATACGTAAAGAGCACCAATTGTGCTCCTTCAGTAGTGACGTTCACAAATAGCTCTTCGACTGGTACCGGGATTACTTATACATGGAATTTCGGATCTGGTGCTGATGTCATTGCAACTGACAGCAAAACGAAGCAGCAGGTTTATACAAAACCTGGAAATTATAAGGTCACTCTTAAAGTAAGTGACGGGGTTAACAGCGATACAACAAGTTCTGTTGTAGTTATCCTGCCTGGCCCTGTTGCCGGTTTTGCCGCTGACAAGGTAACCGGATGCCCGCCCCTTCAGGTTAAGTATACCAGTACTTCACTTCCCGGAGGATCAGAGATTATGAGTACATCATGGGATTTCAGGAATGGCGATTATATGGAGGGTTCCATAGTTAATTATTCATATAACAGTACCGGATTATATGATGTGGTTCTCAAAGTTACAGATAAAAATGGTTGTTTCAGTTTTTCGGAATATGACAAACTTATCAGCGTTACAGATAAACCTGAAGTAAATTTTGCCGCTTCGGATACCTTTTCCTGTGCCCCTCCGCTTAACGTAACATTTACCAATCTCTCTGCAGGATCATCAGATCTGAAATTCAAATGGGATTTCGGAAATGGTAAAGTATCAACTGAGCTAAGCACATCGTCAGTCTATAACACAACCGGCAGTTTCACAGTAAACCTTAAGGCTACAGATCAGG
The DNA here is from genome assembly GCA_023251395.1 of Bacteroidales bacterium. Classification (GTDB taxonomy): domain Bacteria; phylum Bacteroidota; class Bacteroidia; order Bacteroidales; family VadinHA17; genus LD21. The sequence goes on along the minus strand of JAHEYW010000026.1, from coordinate 1,456 downwards.
TAGGTTGCTCTGACTCACTTACAAAAAGATCTTATATCAATATTGGTTATCCGAAAGGGACACTTATTGTTTATGACTCAAAGAATAATGCCCTTGACCAGTCATATATTTGTGATGGGACATATAAATTTGTCTGCTCCAATTCAAATTTGCCAGGCTATAAATGGGTCATTACTGAAGGGACATCTGTCACTACAATTAACGGAAAAAATTCCCTGACTTATAAGATAACCGGTTCCGGCCTTATAGATATAAAGGTTGTTTACGGGAATCCCGGATATTGCACTGACAGCGTCTCTGTATCGTTTGTGAAAGCCTATATTAAGGCAGATTTTTCGATGGACAATTCAACAATTTGCTCTCTTCCTGCAGTGATAAATCTTAAAAATACAACACAGAACGCAAACCAGTTTTCATGGTATCTTTCGGGTAAGCTCATTTCTACGGATAAAAACATTACATATACTCTTACCAGAAAGGATCTGCCTGCTGAAACCTATCAGCAACTTTATAGCCATGAAATAAATTCCCTGAAGATTCCCGTCAAGGTAGTGGCTTCAAATAGCGGAGTATGTTTTGACTCAGTAACCAGTCAGGTCACGGTTACTCTGCCGGTTGCCCGTTTCCTGCCGGATAAAGTATCAGGATGTGTACCTCTTAAGGTCACATTTTCAGACAGCAGCAAAGCACTTAAGGCAATCGATAAGTATAAGTATATTTTTGGCAAAGATTCTCTTGTTATAACCTCAAGAGCACCTGTGAGTTATACATTTACTAAGCCTGGCGTATATTATGTATCGGAGGTAATAAAAACCGGCAGTTGTGTGGATACTTCTATGAGTGTTAAAGTGATTGCCGGGGACAAGCTCAAAGCAGATTTTGCAGTAATTCCCGGAGAGATCTGCAATGGCGGCAACGTTCGTCTCATCGGAAATTCTACCGGAAATTCTCTTGTAAGACTATGGCGGTTCAGATCAGCAAACCTTTTCGATATTAGCTTTGGCTCCAGACCGGATACAACTTTCAGCATATATACCGATAGTACAGGATTCAGGGATATACATCTGACTGTAGATTACAACGGTTGTGTTTCGGATACCCTTAAAAAGAATATACTTAATATAAAAGGCCCGGCAGGAACCTTCACTGATTCATTCAGATGTGACAGTGCTCTGGTTTACTATTTCAGATCAAAGATCACACCTGCAACCTCCCTTCTCTGGAATGTCGATACTGCGAAATTCAATGATATTGATTCTGTCAGATATGTATTCCCAGCGAGGGGGGATTATATTGTAAAGCTTACAGCTGCGGATAACGCTTCAGGATGCACCTTATCGAGCACCAGAACAATTAAAGCAAGGCAGGTTAAAGCAGCCTTTACTCTCAACGATTCTATCTTCTGTGCAGGAGATTCAGTCCTTATGAATTCATCAACTTCTGTTGATTATATAAA
>JAHEYW010000025.1 GCA_023251395.1 Bacteroidales bacterium | reverse complement strand
AAATGAAAATTCCATTTCCACCAGTGTCGCAATATCACAGCCGGCATCTCTCTGATCTGTGTCCTCTTCGTCATAGAACCACTCTACCATAACCCTGACATCATTTTCAGCAAGTCTTTTTAGTTCGGTGAAAATATCAAAAAAGAATTTTGCAGATGAGGAGTTGAAATACTCGAGATCTGTCTGAAAAATAAGCGCCTTTTCTGATGAATAATTGCTATTCTTTCCGCTTATGATCTCATCGGAAAAGGTCCTTATCCACTCAATAACAGGATAATACAATGCACGAACATCTTCAGGACTTGATGAGCCTCTTATCATGAAATAATTATCATCCGGAGAAAATGTTATTTCCGGAGTATTGTGAGTTCTATCAATATGAAGACGATTCATCGGATAGTTTTTACAAATGTGCATTAAATTTTTCAAATAAGAAAATGCGTCTGATATCATTCTGTTCAACAGGTCAGCAACATACCATTATCTTCCGGATTATAACCGGTATCTTCCATCAGATTTGTCTGTTTTGATGCCTCTACCGCCAACTGGTCACATCTTTCATTCTCCTGATTACTTGCGTGCCCCTTTATCCATTCAAACCTGACTTTGTGTTTCCTGTAGACCTTCAAAAACCTGAGCCACAGATCCTGGTTCTTCTTTTTTTTGAAGGATTTTGATTCCCACTGAAACAGCCATCTCTTATTTACAGCGTCTGCTACATATTTTGAGTCGGTATAGATAACGACATTGCTGCCTGGAATTTTAAGAGCTTCCAGTCCAGCTATTGCTGCCAGCAGTTCCATCCGGTTGTTTGTGGTCAGCCTGAATCCCTCTGATTTCTCAAGTCTGTGTTTTCCATATATTAAAACAACACCATAACCTCCGGGGCCAGGGTTTCCTCTTGCAGCACCATCGGTATATATTGTTATCTCATTTGGCATGAGGAAGTACAATTCCTGTATTTGTAAGGAAAAGTTTAATTGCAATCGAAAGAAGAATGATCCCAAACATCTTTTTAAGAATATCCAGTCCTGTCCGGCCCAGAACCTTCTCAAAGAACGATGTCAGTCTCAGGACGAGATATACTATAAACATATTAAGGATCAAAGCGATCAGAATATTTATGGCGTGATATTCCGCTCTCAGTGAGAGGATCGTAGTTATTGATCCTGCTCCTGCGATAAGGGGAAATGCTATTGGAACGATTGAGCCGCCACTACCTGAATCATGCTTAAAGAGCTCAATACCAAGAACCATTTCCATTCCAAGAAGGAAAATCACCACAGATCCGGCAATAGCAAATGAATTGATATCAACACCGAACACACCAAGAAGCGGACTGCCGATAAAAAGGAATGCTAAGAAGATTATAAAGGCAACCAAGGTTACCTTTAAAGATTGAATCTCACCTGTTCTTGATTTGATATCCAGTATGATAGGAATCGAACCTGTAATATCAATTATGGCGAAAAGTACCATAAATGATGCAAATATCTCAATAAGACTGATATGCATAACCAATATTTTGGCAAATGTAGTCAGAATTGTAGAAAAAAACTGTTACAAAAGTCTTTTTAACCACAAAGGGTTTCAGTATGTTGAAAAAAACTTCTCTTATTGAACAACAGTCATTTCATCGACCAGGTTTTTTGCTCCCGCATAAACATCCATTATCCAGAGGACATAACGTATATCAACAACAATGGTTCTCTGAAGATCCGGTTCAAATTTGATATCCCCGCTCATTGCTTCCCAGTTCCCGTCAAATGCCAGACCAATAAGTTCTCCTTTTGCATTCATCACCGGACTTCCGGAGTTGCCGCCCGTAATATCATTGTTCGTGGTAAAGCATACCGGCATATATCCTTTTGGAGAAGCATACCTTCCAAATTCTTTCCTGTTATAAAGATCAATAAGTCTTTGTGGAACATCGAATTCATAATCACCCGGTTTGTATTTTTCAATTACACCCTTAAGTGTTGTATAATATTTGTAATTGACGGCATCCCTCGGATCATAATCAAGTACTGACCCATAGGTGAGACGCATTGTGGAATTTGCATCGGGGTAGAGAGTTTTTTCCGGGGTCATTTCCATAAGTGCGGCCATCCATAATCTGCGTCCGGTTGTCAGATCTCCTTCAAACCTTGCAATGTTGCTGTTTACCTCTGCAGAAACTTTGCTTATTGATGCTGAGGTATTAATCACCGGGTCATTCTCCAGGGTCTTAAGTACAGGTTTATCCAGAAAAGCATTAAGCCTTTTCTGATCGGCGAATACAGACCTGGCAAACATATTATCAACAAATTTATCAATATCACCCTTGAATTTTTTATCAATAACATTCCTGTAGAAATCAGGCTGGAATTTATCAGGAATATCTGCCCTGTAAAGCTTTATCATAGCTTTCATGGCTTTTTTATCAGTAGGGGGATTATAATCCTTATAAAATCTTGCAGTGGTAATCTTTAACTGGGAGACCGCATCAGCAACTCTTTTTGCATCGCCCGATCTCAGCGCTGAAAGTAGAGATCCGGCATACCGGTTCGTGGTAAGGAGTTCACAACCTTGTGTAAAGCATTCACTTATATATTGCTGGGCATTTGCAAATTCTGCTCTTCCTTCCTCAGCTCTTTTTATCATATTTAAAGCTTCTCCATATTTTTCCTTTCTTGATGGATCAGCAATAACCCATGTATTGAATTGCTTTTCAATCTCCTGTTTTTCTGATTTCACATTTAGCTTTTCCAGGCCTGCTTTTTGCCCGATTGAATATTTCCAGTAATTTGAAGAGGAAGAATATTTTGAAGCATACTGAATATTGACTTTCTGATCGGCCTGCATGTCAGCCATAAGGATCTCCTGTCTCAAGCCGCGTATCTTTATCCTGTTGGGATGAGTAATTTTCAATTGTTCATCCACTTCATACGAGGTAGAATATCTTTGTGTTCTGCCAGGATATCCCATTACCATTGCAAAATCACCCTTGTTCAGATCCTTAATTGAAACCGGGAGATAATGTTTGGGTTTAAGCGGGATATTATTTTTGGAATAGGGAGCTGGTTTCCCGTCGGGTCCTGAATATACTCTGAACACACTGAAATCTCCTGTATGACGTGGCCATTCCCAGTTATCTGTATCAAATCCGAATTTTCCTATTGATGAGGGAGGAGCACCTACAAGCCTCAGATCATCATATCTTTCATAAATAAAGAGATAAAAGTAGTTGCCATTATAAAAGTTCGAGACCTGGGCACTATAGTTTGTACCCTGAATTGCTTTTCCGACAATAGATCTTTGTGCTGCTTCTATAGCACTGGAACGCTCATTATCCTTCATCTCCTTCCTGACATTTGCCAGGACCTGGTCTGTAACATCTTCAATCCTGATAAGGAAATTTGCATACATTGAAGGACTTGGAAGTTCCTCTTCTTTTGTTTTTGCCCAGAAACCATCTCTCAGGTAATCATGTTCAACAGAGCTGTGTGACTGTATAGAACTGTATCCGCAATGATGATTTGTCAGTAACAGACCCTGTGATGAAACTATTTCAGCAGTACAACCCCCGATCGATACAATGGCATCTTTTACGCAAGCCTGGTTAAGATTATAGATATCTTCAGCGGAAAGTTTCAGACCAAGTTCGGTCATCTTGCCCAGGTTAAGCTTTTCGATCAGTGGCAGAAGCCACATTCCTTCATCAGCTCTTGATTTAAGTCCCAGAGTGAAAAGCAGAATGAATATAACAGCAAATAATTTTTTCATGGCTTATTAATAAAATGGATTAAAAAATGATTGGCAAATATAATTTTTTTCTCATTCAAAAGTCAAGACATATCTGTGTGTCAAGTAAAGTGAAGGATCTTCTGTGATATGGTGTGATGCCCAAAAGTTTAATAGCCTTTCTGTGATCTGATGTAGGATATCCCTTGTTCTTCTTCCAGTTGTAAGCAGGATACTCATCGTGGATCTTTTCCATATACTCATCACGGAATGTTTTAGCAAGAACAGAAGCCGCGGCTATAGACGCATAAAGTGTATCGCCTTTTACAATTATCTGATGCCTGATATTTTTGAACGGATAGAATTTATTCCCGTCAATAAGGAGGAACTGTGGTTCCTTCTTAAGTCCATCAATCGCGCAATGCATTGCTTTGATTGATGCCCTCAGGATGTTTAATTCATCAATTTCCCTGTTATCAATAAAAGCTACATTCCAGGAAATAGCTGAGGAAATTATGTCATCGCGTACCGATAATCTTTGTTTTGCAGTCAGTTGTTTTGAATCATTCAGAACAGGATGTCTGAAGTGCCGTGGTAATATTACAGCAGCAGCAACAACCGGACCAGCCAGACACCCTCTTCCGGCTTCATCACATCCGGCTTCAATGAGATTACGGTATAAATATGGCTTAAGCAACTCCATTACTGTTCAGAATGTGTTGTTTTATTAATTGAATTCCAGACACTTTCAGCACAACGATCCCAGGTAAATCTTTCCGAAGCTTTGAATCCTTTTTCAATCATTACTTTCCTTATTGTGGTATTCACTGCAATTTTTTGCATTGCCTGACTTATTTCAATAATATTTCCGGGATCAACATATAATGCTGCATCTCCACCTATCTCAGGCATTGAAGTTGTATTTGAAAGAATCACCGGTACTCCGCATCTCATTGCTTCCGCTGCCGGAATACCAAATCCTTCAAACCATGGAACAAAAACAAGAGCCTCAGAGGAGGCATAGAGTAGCCGGAGATCTTCGTGCCTTGATGTTCCTGTAAGTATTATATCGGAATTCCATGGTGATCGTTTCAATAACCTGTTTGTCTCGCTGTTAAGAAATAATTTTCCTCCCGTAAGAACTAATTTGTGTTTCATCGATGAATTCGCACGGAGGTGCTCATAGGCTTTGATCACTCCGGGAATGTTTTTCCTGGGTGAAAAATTACCAACAAACAGAAAATAGGGTTCTCCTCCGGTGAGATTCATTCTGAACCCGGTACATTCAGATTCTTTTGCAGGTGTAAAATACTCTGATACTCCGTTGTATGATACATCAATAAGTTCGTTATCAATTTTCAGATATGAGGATATATCCTCCCTGGAGAACTCTGAAACGGTCAGGATTCTTTTCGCTTTAGATGCAAATTTCCTGAAAAAATAACGGTAATAAAGGCTGATGTGGAATGGGATGTCACCAGGACGGTGGTAAAAACTGATGTCATGAATTACAGGAATCGAGGGAAAATCCGTTCGGAGTGATATTATCCCGTCGGGTGATAAAAAAACATCAGGATTTATTTTCTTCAAAACAGCAGGAAGCTTCCATTCATGCCAGTAATACCACAGAAGCGGATGACGAGTGGGAGGACCTGTTTTAATTCCGGAGGCGTTTTTTGCAAAGAGTAAGGACTCATCAAAATCCCTGTCAAAGATCAGAGTAAAATCATGTGATGGATTGTTTGTGATAATCCTCTTCAGGACTTCATAGGTATATCTGCTGATCCCGTCATCGGGTATCCGTTTTAACATTCTTGCACTAATTGCAATTTTCATATTCAGATATTAACCAAAGTTTCTTAATTCTCAGAATGCTATTATATTGAAAATATCTCACATTTTATAATTTATCAAAATTTATGTTACATTTGGCTGGGACGTATGATAAAGAACAACTTTGAGGGTAAAAACTGCTTTAATTACTTTTCTTATTTTAAAGACCTCCCTTTTTTCGCAGGGATTGTCTATCCAGACATTATTGCCATGTGCCAGTGTGATTTATGCCGAAGGGTATCATTATTCACAGACTATCGGGGAATCAGCAATTGAATTGCTTACTACCTCAGATTATGATCTTACCCAGGGATTTCAGCAACCACGGCTTAAAATGTTACCTGGAAAGATGCCACCAGGTGCAGGTATAAATACTTATCCTAACCCCGCATCTGACTATATTAATATTGAATTTTACGGTGAATCAGCCAGATCCTTCATAATTACTGTAAGTAATATCAGCGGGACTATGGTGTATAGTTCCGGTATAGATTTTTCAGAAAAGTACTGGTATATTCATGAGATACCTGTATCGAAATTTTCTCCCGGCCTTTATTTTGTTCAGGTTATTAGTAAGGATGGAGTTTTGAGGAGGTCATTTAAGATTGAAAAAATGTAACTAACTGATTAAGATTTAGAATTCTGATGAAATACTTTTTAACAGTTTTGTTTACCGGATTGAATTTGTTTCTTGCCGCACAGATAGTCCCGGCAGGCATTCATTATCAGGCAGTTGCACGCGATAATTATGGCAAAGAACTGGCTGACAGGGATATCGATGTTAAGTTTTCAATTCTGAGAGGTAATTCACTTGGACAGGTAGAATACCAGGAGCTTCATTCAAAAGTAAGGACATCAAAGTATGGTGTATTTTCCCTGATCATTGGAAAAGGAGAGCCAACAGGAGGTACAGTTAGCGACCTGGGCAAAGTTGACTGGGGTGGAGCAAGTCATTTTTTAAAGATAGAGGTGAAATTCAGTCTCGATTTTGTGGATATGGGAACTATTCAATTCCTTGCTGTGCCTTATGCACTTTATGCCCAAAAATCCCTTGAACCTGGTCCTCAGGGGCCGCAGGGAATTCAGGGACCAAAAGGAGATACCGGACCACAAGGTCTTCAAGGTATCCAGGGACCAAAGGGAGACAAAGGTGATCCGGCAACAGATAATCATACTCTTTCATTTGATGGAAGCAACTTATCAATAACCGGTGGCAATACAGTACCACTCTCATCTCTGAATGTTCCTCATAATCTTTCAATCCTTGGAGATACACTTTCGATCTATGGAGGGAATAAGGTCGGCTTACCCAATGATATACAGGATCTTACGCTAGATATTAATAATATCCTTAAAATAACAAAGAACACTTCAGCTTCTTCAATTGATCTGACGAAATATCTTGACAATACAGATAAACAGACTCTCGGTTTCGATACCGGTAATAACAGACTTACTATCTCAAATGGCAATTTTGTAGATCTGACCCCGATGAAACAGGATTTATTGTTATCGGGAAATACCCTGACCATTACAAATAAAACAAGCCCAGTACCTATAGATCTTAAAAAGTACCTTCAGGAACTTGGATTTAATGGATCGACCAATATACTTACTATTAGCGACGGTAATACTGTTGACCTGACACCATTGAAGCAGGATCTGTCGCTCTCTGGCAATACACTTTCAATTACCAATAAGATAAGCCCTGCAGCTATCGATCTGTCAAAATACCTTCAGACTCTCGGTTTCAATAACTCAACAAATGTTCTTACAATAAGTGACGGCAATACAATTGATCTGACTCCAATAAAGCAGGATCTGTCACTTTCTGACAATACACTTACTATTACTAATAAGGCTAGTCCAACAGCTATAGATCTTTCTAAGTACCAGCAGACATTGAGCTATGATGCGGATAATTACAATCTTACAATTTCAAATGGAAACAGTGTTGCGATTGGAAGCATTGTCGCATTCAGGGCTGGGATAAGTACATCCATTAATGTTCCAGACAATAATGCGGTGGATTTAAATTTTGATCAGTATAATCCTTTACTTAATTATTACTCTGATCCAAATTACAATTTCAATTCCAATGGCATTTTCAAGGCTCCAGCAAACGGGATTTACTCGTTTAATGTTGTTATTAGTCTTAACCGGAGTAGTTCATCAATTAATATTGAACTAAATGGAACCAATTATGAGACTATTATAGGCCCTACCTCTTCAACAGGCTCATTTCGGGGAAGTATAATTATGAAATTGGCAAAAGATAACGAGGTAAATGTTGCCCTTTTGCAAACCAATGGAGCAACGCTACCTTATACAATTTCAGGTACATTTTCCGGTTTCAGGGTCTATTAGCATATTTATTATTACACAGAGTTTTACACAGCAAATCAAGAGTTACACAGGGGAGTGATGAGCTATTTTCTCTGTGATTCCAGTCATGTCCACATATTCAGGAACCGGATCATTTATCGGTTATTTGGTGAGGAAATAGATTATTAAAGAAAGTTTTAACCCATCCCCCGGCCCCTTCCCTTAAGCAATAAGGGAAGGGGTGAGAATCAGCTAAGTTTGTCAATTTGAATCCTTCTTAAATTTATTATATCAGTCAGACGCTTTTCAATATTGATCTCATCAATTATATCCTCATTTTTTATTCTAACTACCTTCATACCTTTTTCTGTCAGTTTTTGATCTCTATCATTATCATAATCTTTTTTTAAGTCATGAATTTTCCCATCAATCTCTATTACCAGTTTTAATTTACTGCAATTGAAATCAGCTATGTAAAAGTCAACCCAGTTCTTCTCTTCTCTATAGAAAATTGGATGTTGTCTTAGAAATCGAAATCCACAAAGCTTCTTCTTCCTCAATATCTTCCAAACCACTTTTTCCTGAGAAGTCATATTTTTCCTCAAGTTTCTTGATAATTGGTTAATACCAGCGTGATATCTAAAATGCAAACGCGACATATTCCGGTAATAAATTTAGAAAAAACACTTTTAAAACGCCAATGAAAACGGATTAAATTGAAAAATATAATAACCAAATACCGGTTAAACAATTCATGCCGATATAAAAAACTATCAATGTAATAATAAGATATATAGGAATATTCCCCTTCCCTTAACCATAAGGGAAGGGGCCAGGGGATGGGTTTTTCTTTCAGCTTTTCAGGTACATTTTCCGGTTTCAGGGTCTATTAATTTTTTATTACACATAGTTTCACAGAGCAAATCAAGAGTTACACAGGGAACCATTGAGTTCTTGTCTCAGTGTTTCTCTGTGTAACCTCTGTGTCACTCTGTGTAACAGAATCAATTTTTATTGGTAAAAAAGATTAAATTTGCGCAAAACATTTCAGATGGTTACTTACGATCAGATAAAGGATTTAGCGGAGCGCCGTGATGCGTTAAGGAGGTATCTTTGACATCGATGGCAAAACGAATCTAATAAAGGAAAAGGAAGAGATTTCCCATAAACCGGAATTCTGGAACGATTCCAAATCAGCAGAAGAATTACTAAAAAGCATTTCTCAGCTCAAAACCTGGACAACAGCTTTTGATCAGATCAGTACTGGTATTGATGATCTGACGGTATTGCATGATTACTATAAGGAAGGTGAGGCGACTGAAAATGATGTAGATGTTCAGTATGACCTTTGCCTTGCAATGGTCGAAGACCTTGAAGTCAGGAACATGCTGAGGAAAGAAGAGGATCAGCTCGGCGCTATTTTGAAAATAAATGCCGGAGCAGGCGGTACTGAAAGTAATGACTGGGCCTCAATGCTCATGAGGATGTACCTGCGATGGGCAGAGAGAAACTCATATAAGGTAAAGGAACTTGACTTTCAACCAGGAGACGAGGTAGGTATTAAATCAGTCACCATTGAGATTGACGGAGAGAAAGCTTATGGATACCTGAAGTGTGAAAATGGTGTTCACCGGCTTGTCCGTATATCCCCGTTCAATGCCCAGGGAAAAAGGCAGACAACTTTTGCATCCGTATTTGTTACTCCTCTTGTGGATGATAATATAGAAATTGTGATTAATCCCGGAGATATCACATGGGAAACGTACCGTTCAAGCGGTGCTGGCGGACAGAATGTTAATAAAGTTGAAACTGCTGTAAGGCTACGACATCAACCAACCGGGATTGTCATTGAAAATCAGGAAACCAGATCTCAGCTTAACAATAAGGAAAATGCCCTGCGGATACTTAAGTCGCAACTCTACGAGCTGGAATTGAGAAAAAGGAGAGAGGAACAAGCGAAAGTTGAAGGCGAGAAAAAGAAAATTGAATGGGGTTCACAGATAAGATCTTATACACTTCATCCATATAAACTTATAAAAGACGTGCGTACAGGATATGAAACTGGTAACGTCCAGGCTGTACTTGATGGCGATCTAAGTGCATTTATTAAATCGTATCTTATGGAGTTTGCTGGCAAATGAGTTTTATTGCATTATCAAATTGAATGATAAAATTCATGTAATCAATGGTATTACTGCTTTATTTTTACATCCTTATTTCAAAAAAATATCATGTCTGAACAGGAAAAACTCTTCCAGCAGTTTCCTCCGGTAAGCACACAGGAATGGATGGAAAGAATTGGTTCCGATCTTAAAGGGGCCGATTTTAACCAGAAACTTGTCTGGAAAACCAATGAAGGATTTGATGTAAAACCATTTTACCGGGAAGAGGATATACAGAATCTTCCATTTATTTCTGCTTTATCGGGTAACTATCCTTTTGTTCGTGGCAACAAACCTTCTGGTAACAAGTGGCTTATCAGACAGAGTATTGATGTCAGGGATTTTGATGCTGCTAATAAGAAAGCACTGGATATTTTAATGAAAGGCGTTGATTCACTTGGTTTTATAATAAATGATCCTGAATCGATCAATCAGAAAAATATTGAAATACTTCTTAATGGGATATATTTTGAAGGCGCGGAGATAAACTTCCTGCCTAATGGCAGAGCCCGGGAACTAATATCAATCCTAATTGAAAAGCTGAAAAAGAAAAACTTCGATCTTTCCATTCTACGGGGATCGGTTGAGACAGATCCGCTGGGCAGACTTATGTTAAACGGGAACATCTGCATACCTGTTGAAGTCGGTCTTGAGTACCTTGCTTCGCTTGTTAAGGAATCTGAACCACTTACGAATTTCAGGGCAATCAGGATTAATGGCTCAAGTTTCTCAAATGCCGGAACAGATACTGTCAAAGAGCTGGCATTTACGCTTTCAATGGCCAATGAATATCTGGCACAGCTTACTGAAAGGGGTTTAACCTCAGACCTGGCAGCATCAAAGATATGTTTCACCTTTGGTATCGGGTCAAATTACTTCTTTGAGATCGCAAAGCTCAGAGCCGCGAGACTTTTGTGGTCAGGTATAGTATCCAAATATGAACCAAATGACAGGAATGTATCCATGATGAATATACATTCTGTTACCGGAAGATGGAACAAAACACTGTTTGATCCTCATGTCAACCTTCTCAGAACACAAACAGAAGCAATGTCGGCTATACTTGGCGGAGCAGATTCAGTTACTGTGGAACCATTTGACATTGTATTCCGTGAACCGGATGATTTTTCTGAACGTATTGCGCGGAACCAGCAACTCCTTTTGAAAGAGGAAGCATATTTTGATAAAACCGCTGATCCTGCCGGCGGATCATATTATATTGAAAACCTGACATCTCTTATCGCTGAATCAGTATGGAAGCTGTTTGTCAGTATTGAAAATAATGGTGGATATCTTGCATCCCTGAAAAATGGTATGATACAGAATCTGATCAAAGATTCCATGAAAAAGAGGAAAGATGATATTGCCACTAAAAAGGAAATACTTCTTGGAACAAATAAATATCCCGATCTCAATGAAAAAATTTTCCCCAATGCAGATCTGACCAGGTTATTTCCTGTAAGGGACAATTCCAATGAAAATTTTGTTGAGCCCCTCAATCTTACCAGAGGAGCTGAAGAGCTGGAAAAGCTACGGATCTCTTCTCCGGAGTCTTTTAAAAATGAAATCGGTAATAAAAAAGTACAGGAGTGAGTTATGAGACCTAAATTCAAAAATACTGATTATAAAGGTTTTGTTTCAAAGAGCAAGAAATCCCTGTCTCAAACAGAGAAAAAGCTACCGGAAGGCTGGCTTACACCGGAAAAGATAGCGGTAAAGAGCTTTTATTCTTCAGAGGATCTGAAAATTATGGAACACCTGAACTATGCTGCTGGAATCCCGCCTTTCTTAAGGGGTCCATATTCAGGAATGTATGCCATGGCACCCTGGACTATAAGACAATATGCTGGTTTTTCCACAGCTGAAGATTCAAATGCTTTTTACAGAAGAAACCTGGCAGCAGGACAAAAAGGCTTATCGGTTGCTTTTGATCTGGCAACTCACAGGGGTTATGATTCTGATCATGAGCGTGTTGTCGGGGATGTGGGAAAAGCGGGAGTCGCTGTCGATTCTATACTTGACATGAAAATACTCTTTGATCAGATCCCTCTTAACAAAATGTCGGTATCAATGACCATGAACGGTGCTGTATTGCCTGTTATGGCATTCTATATAGTGGCAGCACTTGAGCAGGGTGCAAAACTTGAAGAGCTTTCCGGAACAATCCAGAATGATATTCTCAAGGAATTTATGGTGCGCAATACTTACATATATCCACCGGAGTTTTCAATGAGAATAATCGCTGACATTTTCAGATACACAACTGAAAAAATGCCGAAATTCAATTCAATAAGTATTTCCGGATATCATATGCAGGAGGCAGGAGCAACATGTGATCTTGAACTTGCTTATACACTTGCCGACGGACTCGAATATCTCCGAACAGGAGTTAATGCCGGGCTTGACATCGATGCATTTGCCCCTCGCCTCTCATTTTTCTGGGCTATTGGTATGAACCATTTCATGGAAATAGCCAAGATGAGGGCTGCAAGAATGCTATGGTCAAAGATTGTAAGTCAGTTCAATCCGAAAAATGCTAAATCACTCGCATTGAGGACACATTGTCAGACTTCCGGATGGAGCCTGACTGAACAGGATCCCTTCAATAATGTTGGAAGAACTTGTATTGAAGCAATGGCAGCTGCATTGGGACATACTCAAAGTTTACATACAAACGCTCTTGATGAGGCAATCGCTTTACCCACAGATTTCTCTGCCAGGATTGCACGAAATACACAGATATATATTCAGGAGGAAACACAGATCTGCAAAGCAATAGATCCGTGGGCCGGATCGTATTACTTGGAATATCTTACCCATGAAATAGCCCACAGGGCATGGAAGTATATCAGGGAAATAGAAAACCTTGGAGGAATGGCGAAAGCTATAGAATCTGGTGTTCCTAAGATGAGAATTGAGGAGGCAGCCGCAAGGGCCCAGGCAAAAATTGACTCCGGTGTTCAGACTATCGTTGGTACAAATAAATACCGGCTCGAAAAGGAAGAACCTCTTGAGACACTGGAAGTAGATAACACTGCTGTACGTGAATCTCAGATAAAGAGACTTGCTGCTTTAAGGGCAGGACGTGATGAAGAAGCATGCCAGGCATCGCTGGATGCGATAACTGAATGCGTCAAAACAGGCAAGGGGAATCTTCTGGAACTTGCGGTAAATGCTGCTGCAAATCGCGCAAGTCTCGGGGAAATTTCGTATGCTTGTGAAAAAATTGTTGGGAGGTATAAAGCTGTGACAAGATCAATATCAGGTGTTTATTCATCCGAGTATAAAAAAGACAAGGACTTTGAAGATGCACGTGCTCTCGTCGCAGAGTTTGCAAAACAGGAGGGACGACAACCCAGGATCATGATAGCCAAGATGGGACAGGATGGTCATGATCGTGGCGCAAAAGTCGTTTCCACTGGTTATGCTGATATCGGTTTCGATGTTGATATAGGACCCTTGTTCCAGACACCGGCAGAAGCTGCAAAACAGGCAGTAGAGAATGATGTTCACATTCTTGGAGTATCGAGTCTGGCAGCCGGACACAAAACCCTGGTTCCTCAGGTAATTTCCGAACTTAAGAAACTAGGACGAGAGGATATAATTGTCATTGCAGGCGGAGTAATACCCCATCAGGATTATCAGTTCCTTTATAATGCAGGTGTCGCTGCAATTTTTGGTCCCGGTACATCAGTAGCTAAAGCTGCAAAACAGATACTGACTATCCTGTTGGAAATAAGCCGTCATTAAATTCAATATAAATCTCCTTATAATATACCCTATCAAGCTCCGCAAATGGGAAGGTGTGAGAAAAAAAGTCCCCCTTTAGGGGGATTTAGGGGGCAGAATAACCTGCAATTTTGATCACATGAATTGTGAAGAAATTCAACAGTGGGTTGTCAATTTCCCCCGTCCATTATTTAGAATCATTCTATCTTAAATAGTCAAAACTCCTTAAAAAACAGATATTTATCATGTTTTGAGTTTTATTATTTCAGGATTGGGTATTTTGGTTTGCATTAAGCGGTAGTTTTTCCTGACTAAAAAATACTTGTTCTATGAAATTTTATTTACCACCACAAATTTCAAGACTGGCAATTGCCTTCGCTGTATTTATCACTCTTTTTCTTGTAGCGCGCCACTTCCTTGTGCCTGAAACTTTTGGCCAGTATGGCCATTACCGCGGAGCATCACTTGACGATAATGCAATGCCAGTGATACATTTTTCGGGTCAGCAGGCCTGTCTTGATTGTCACCAGGATATTGAGGACCTCAAGCTTCAGGGGCCACATAAAGGAATTCACTGCGAGACATGTCATGGTCCCGGACAGGCACACGTCGTTAGCGGGGAAGCCAAAGATATCTTTAAACCTTCAGGAAGAGAATTTTGCGGTAATTGCCATAGCTCCAATGCCGCAAAAAAGAAGGAAACAATACATCAGGTAAATATGAGTACAAAAAACCCTGGAAAAAACTGTACAGAATGTCATAATCCTCATCAACCATGGAAAGTGAAAAAGTAAGATCATCAAGAAGAAAATTTCTTAAATCTGCTGCAACCTTAGCCGGTGCAACCATCGGTTATTCCTGGCTAAAATCCACGCAGTTTCTGGTACATGGTGCTGAACCTGAAGATAAAAGCCTTCCCTGGTATGGGATTGTTATAGATATTGAGAAGTGTATCGGATGCGGAAATTGTGCAAAGGCGTGCAAGAACGAAAATGATGTCCCGAAAGAACCGTTTTTCTTCAGAAACTGGGTTGAGCAATACACCGTAAAAAATGACGGGAGTGTAATTATTGAATCACCAAATGGTGGTATTGATGGATTCAAACAATCTGTACCAGATGATGAGATCTTTAAATCATACTTTGTTCCAAAAATGTGCAATCACTGTGCAAAATCACCTTGTATTCAGGTTTGCCCGGTTGGTGCAACATACGATAGTCCGGAAGGAGTGGTGCTTATTGATGAAAAATATTGCATAGGATGCAGGTATTGTGTTCAGGCCTGTCCTTATGGCTGCAGGTTTATTCATCCTGTAAAGAAAGTTGCAAACAAATGCACTTTATGCTACCACAGACTTAAGAAAAACCTCGCTCCTGCATGTTTTGAAGTATGTCCCACCGGGGCCAGGATGTACGGTAATCTCAGGGATAAGAACAGTGAACTGGTAAAATTTCTTAAAACCCATACAACACAGGTATTAAGACCGAATCTCAACACCGGATCAAAACTTTATTATAACGCACTAAGCTCAGAGGTAAAATAGTATGGAACCACAACATTACAAAGACCTTTACGATATACTTGCCCATGCGCAGGGTTATATATTCCCGAATGAGATAGATCTTCAATGGGGAATATTGATCGTTGTCTATCCCTTTATTACCGGTTTGGTGGCCGGAGCTTTTATACTTGCTTCACTTGAACGGGTATTTAAAGTAACCATCCTTAAGGCTACATACCAGATCGCACTTCTTACTGCTCTGTCATTTTTATTGGTTGCCACTTTGCCTTTAATAAGTCACTTATCGCAACCGCAGAGAGCATATGAGATTATGATAACACCTCACTCATCCTCTGCAATGGCCATTTTTGGTTTTGTCTACCTGTGGTATTTAATGGTAGTACTCCTTCTTGAGATCTGGTTCGATTACAGGCACAGCATGGTATTATGGTCACAGGAGAAGAAGGGCGTAATGAAATGGGTTTATAAGATCCTTTGCCTTGGAGTAACTGATATTTCACCCAGGACTTTATCCTGGGATAAAAAACTGGGATATATTATTACTATTATAGGTATACCTTCAGCTTTTATTCTTCACGGGTATGTTGGCTTTATCTTCGGATCAATTAAAGCCAACCCCTGGTGGTCAACACCACTCATGCCAATTATCTTTCTGTTTTCAGCCATGGTCTCAGGTATCTCACTTGTCCTCCTTGTCTATATGGTTATTTCACGTATCAGGAAGATAGCGATTGATTTAAGTGTACTTGATTCTATCGGGAAGTATCTGTTTTTTGTGCTCATTCTCGATTTTACCCTGGAGGGACTTGATCAGATTCACAGAATATATGAAGCTAATGAATCATTCGAGATACTTAAACTTCTTGTTTCCGGAAAATTATATCTTACACTGTTTGTTTCCCAGGGATTAATAGGTACAATCATTCCATTGATTACGCTTGCATTCCTTCAGTTTTACAGGGGCAGGATCAAGCTCAGAAAAACTCTCTATTTCATTGTAGGAATGCTCGTGCTTGTCGGAGTTTATTCGATGAGGTGGAACGTCGTAATCGGAGGACAATTGTTTTCCAAGAGTTTTTCAGGTTTCACAAGTTTTAAAGTTGGACTTATTGGTCTTGATGGAACTCTCATGGCTGCCTTCTGGCTGATACTTCCTTTTGGGATTCTGGCTTTTCTTTTATGGTTATTACCTCCATGGAAAATGGCTCCGGAGGAGGATTAAATGAATTAATATGGCTGATCAGGAAAATGAACGGAATGACCTTGATACGCGACTGCAATCAATAGAACAACGCTTAAACCAGATCGAATCTTTACTTCTGGATTCCGGAAATATTTCCACAGCTAAGGCAAAAGAGTATATTCAACTACCCGAAACAGAGTTAACCGGATCAAATCCTGATGGAGAGGAGGGTGGCCTGGAATCAAGGATTGGCAGGTATGGTCTGGCCTGGATCGGAAATATAGTATTTCTGTTCGGGATCATATTCCTTGTTCAATATCTAATGAATAAGGAATATCGTTTTGTTTCTGTCCTTACGGGTCTGGCTGCTGCTTCAGCTATATACCTTCTGGCTGTATACCTTGAAAAGATCAATACCCATCTAACATTCATGTTCAAATTGAATGCACAGGTCATTCTGTTCTTTATTGCCCTCAGGCTTCATTTTTTTACTTCAAATCCACTTCTCCCGGATAAGACAGTTTCTCTTCTGATACTTGTGCTGATAGTAGCATTACAGGTTTATTTTTCAGTCAGAAGGGAATTGCAGGTCTTTGGCATAATGTCGCTCATCTTTGGGGTTATTGCTGCAATATCCGGGGATGCAACCAGTATAACACTTCCTTTGTTGCTGGTTCTTGCTCTTGGATCAGTTGTTTATCTTATGAAATTTGAGTGGCAGCCGCAATTAATAATCGGGATCTTCCTTGTCTATTCTGCTTATTTTCTCTGGCTGATTGGAAATCCGGCAGCAGGACATCCGGCACAGCTTATCTCCGGCCACTCGTCAGGAGTGTACTACCTTTTCGCACTGGCAGGAATATACTCAATTCCGGTTCTTTTAAGAAAGCAGGATAAAAAACTTGATGATCTGTATGTTTCAGTAACTTTTATTAACGGAATACTTTTTACTGTTCTTCTTTTACTTATAACCCTCAGATGCTATACCCACGATTATGTTAAGCTTTATGGCATAATTACATTATGCTGTCTTATTTATTCAACTATCCTGAAATCGGTTTCTGACTGGAGATTTGCATCCGCCTATTATGCCCTTTATGGCTTCATGGCAATGAGCATTTCACTTTATGGGATCTTTGGTCTTCCACAGGTCTTTCTGCTACTGTCATTGCAGAGCCTCCTTGTGGTTTCCATGGCTCTCTGGTTCAGAAACCGGCTTATAGTCATTATGAACAGTCTTCTTTTTCTTTCAATCCTGATGCTCTACCTGTTTTCTACAAAATCTACTGATAGTGTCAACTTTTCATTTGCAATCGTTTCATTGGTATCTGCGAGGATTATTAACTGGCAAAGATCGAGACTTCAGATTGAAACAGATATGATGAGGAACTTATATCTGATCATAGGATTCTTTATGATGCTGTTTGCATTATATCATGCAGTTCCGGGTCAGTTTGTCACATTATCCTGGTCGTTGACTGCGCTCCTCTATTTTTTATTGAGTTTCGTTCTGAAAAATATAAAATACAGGTATCTGGCTCTGGGAACAATGATCTGTGCTGCTTTTTATTTGTTCATTGTCGACCTTGCCCGCATCGAAATTATTTACAGGGTACTTGCTTTGTTGTTCCTTTCAGTAATTTCTATTGGAATTTCAATGTATTATTCAAACAGAATAAGAAAGTCTGACGGGAAGTAATTGTCCGGATCCCTTCCATTATTAATTCCATTTTTAACCTCCGTTTGAAAAAATCATATTAATTTGTATTAATTAAATAAAATGAACATCAGAAATCATTTATAAAGCCCCATTGATTTTCAAGCGGTTTGAAATTTCTTATTCATGATTTCCGATATTTATTATAAATACAAAGAGATGAGAAAAATAGTAATTCTTTTAACCCTGCTATTAATTATGACTAATTGCGGTACTACATCGAAAAGCAAATCTTCAGTAAAAGATAGCCTATCTTCCGGGGGCGAATCAAAAAAAGCTGGATCCGCTCAACCCGCCTCTGATGAAGCAACCTGGATTATTGGTGCATTCGATCCCGAAAGACTCAAACAGGAACCCTATTCTTCATGGTATACAAGCGGTTATGATGATTACCAGATAACAAGTGAGGCCCTGAATTCTCTTTTGGATGTTGCAAAGGACAACATCACAATTAAGATTGTAATGGGCACCTGGTGCCCTGATAGCCGCCGTGAGGTTCCGAGGATGATGAGGATCCTTGATATTTGGAAATTGCCGATGTCACAGGTGACCTTTATCGGCGTTGACCGAAAAAAGATTGCTAATGTTCCGGGTTATGATTCTCTAAAGATTGAAAAAGTGCCAACATTCATCATTTATAAAAATAATATTGAAGCCGGACGCATCATTGAGGTTCCAACGACGTCTTTAGAGCAGGATTTGGTAAATATCCTGACTGTGAAGAGTAATAACCATTAATAATTAATATCATGGAAGAAACAAGAAATAATTCAAGCCAGAACCTGGGGATTGCGGCGCTGATAACGGCAATTATAACTTTTGTACTTGCAGTGATACCATGCGTAGGCATGATAGCCATAATTCCAGGCATCATTGCTATAGTGCTTGCTGCTGTCGGACTCTCGCAGGCTAACAGACAGAATGCACCGCGGGGGATACTAACTGCCGGGCTTATTATTGGTATTATTGCAGTAATAATTTCATTGTCCCAGTTTTTCGTAATAGGTAAATTTGCACGTCATGCCAATAAATGGCCCACTGAGATACATGATGTGATAAATGATGTAAAGGATAATGTGCTGAAAGACCTGGAAGACAACAATGTCAATATAAAAATTGAAAGCAACGGAGATACAGCAAAAATAAATGTTGTTACCAGTTCAAAGAGAAAAGACCTTGAACAGAAGCTCGAAGATCTGGAGTCTGGAAATAGCAGAAAAAATGATACTGTCAAAAAGGGAAAATAGAATTCCCAGACTCTTCAGTAAAATAGAAAAGGAACCTTATCTAATTATAAATATTATACTTGCCGGAGTTATCCTTTTAGTGATTGCATACTCCGGCATTTTTTCTCCTTATAAAAATAACTATCCTGTTGTCTGTCTACATCAGAAAATAACAGGTTTACCCTGCTTTTCCTGCGGATTATCCCATAGTTTTTCATTGATTGTAAGAGGAAAGATCTCTGAAGCTTATAACTGGAATATTTATGGAATGAGAGTATTTCTTTTTTTTATACTCCAGCTTATAATGAGAGTCTTTTTTTCAATAAAGTTTCTTAAAAATGAATTAATCCGACCCTGGCTTATCAGATACGATATTGCCGGTTCAATATTAATGTTTTCAATTGCCTTTTACCCCTTCTTCCGCCAGCTCATCCTTCAATTAATCTACTAGATAGCAATGTATTAGCCCCCTTTATGGTGGCAGCCGCGATTCCTGCGCGGCGGGGGGCTGTATCAGTAAAGACAACATTTATTTAATGGGACAGCCGCGATTCCTGCACGGCAGGGGGCGAGGTATTTAATCCTCCAGATTCAGTATCTCATAAATTAACTCACTTTCAAATCCTTTGGAAAGACAGTGCCTTAATATCTTTCCATTAAGATCATACTGATTCTTTGCCTTTACACTCTTTCGCTGTTTTTCGATGATGCTTTTGAGTAATTCAATATATTCATTCCCGTCAATGGACTGAAGTGCATGGCTGATAATCCCCGAAGGGATCTTTTTGAGCCTTAATGCTGAGCCTATCTTAATTTTACCCCATTTATAGTACCGGAATTTATCACCTGTAAATGCAGCAGCATAACGCATCTCATCAATGTACTTATCCCAGATGAGGATCTCAAGGATTTTCTCAGCCTCATCGGGTCCAACCCCCCACGAAATAAGTTTTTGCCTTATATCAGATTTGCACCATTCTCTCGAGGAACAGAGATGCATCGCCTTTGAAAGAGCAGTCTTATACAATATGTTTTCAGCCATTGTGCTCTCCCCTTATGAAACGGTCTTTACCATTCAGATCCTTCATTAATTTAATATCCATAAACCCTTCATTTAGTAGCATATTATGAATTTCGGTCCCTTTCCTTTCATTTATCTCGAAATATATTCTTCCCTTTTTGTTAAAAATATTAGTCGCGATTCCGGTAATTGCCTTATAGAACTTAAGCGAGTCATTATCGGGGACAAAAAGTGCCTGATGAGGCTCAAAACCAAGTATGTTAATATGCATATGGACTTTCTCGGACTCAAGAACATATGGGGGATTGCTGACAATAATATCTGTTCCTGCGAGCGTTTGAAAATCAGGGTTTAAAACGTCTCCTTTAAAAAAATTTGCCTTTACCTTGTTCAGCGCTGCGTTTGACCGGGCAATCTCCAGAGCGGCTTCTGAAATATCAATTCCTGTTACACATGAAGCCGGAAATATTTTACCCAGGGCAACTGCAATACACCCTGATCCCGTACCAAAATCAACTATTTTACCGCAGAATCCCTTATTTTCCTTTACGATCAGATCAACAAGCTCCTCAGTCTCAGGTCTTGGAATAAGAGTGTCTTTGTTTACCTTAATTATGCAATCATAGAAGAAAGTCTCCCCGAGAATATATTGCAGTGGTTTCCCTGTTTTAAGTTCATTTGTCAATCGAATGATACTATTCGTCATCTCTTTTGTTACAGCCGTGGAGGAATTGGTCAGAATCTGCAACCTATTGAGGCCGAAATGTGTCTTCAATAAGTGATTTGTGATTGCAGTGATTTCGTTCTCCGGATATATATTTTTTAATTCGCTGATAAGATATGTCCGGATATCTTTTATTGTATTGAAACTGTCACTCATAAATCAAAATTACTATTTTAGGGAACATGATACAGAGCACTGAGAATAAATTCATGAAAAGATGCCTTGAGCTTGCAGAGAAAGCTCAGGGGATGACATCCCCCAATCCTGTTGTTGGCTGTGTTATTGTTCACGACGGAGTAATTATCGGTGAAGGGTTTCATCTGAAAGCCGGAAAGGAACATGCGGAAGTGAATGCAATAAACTCAGTAAAGGATAAATCACTTCTTGAAAAATCGACTCTGTATGTATCTCTTGAGCCATGCTCACATACCGGCAAGACACCTCCATGTGCTGATCTGATCGTTGCGAACAGAATTCCCGAGGTTGTGATCGGAACAATCGATACTACAGATAAAGTAGCCGGAAAGGGTATCTTAAAATTGAAGGACTCAGGATGCAATGTATTAACCGGAATACTCGAACAAGAGTGCAGGTGGATCAACC
>JAHEYW010000205.1 GCA_023251395.1 Bacteroidales bacterium | reverse complement strand
GAAAAAATAGCTGATCCTAACTGCTTCTGATGGCTTTTACCCATTTGGGTATTGCATTAAAGAGGATAATAATCACACAGATCATTATACTTATGGTTAGTATCAGATTGATGGAACCGGGTACTCTTGATCCAGGATCAATTGCCTGGGGAAGATAAATATTTTTTACATTAAGGAATCCGGCTGTCAGTGTTGTAATACTGACGAAGATCATCGGCGCCATTGTTACCCATGCATACTTTGCTCTGCCTCTGTTTATGATAAAAGATGTACCAACAACAAGGGCTATAGCTGCCAGCAACTGGTTGGCAACACCAAACATTGGCCAGACAGTGGCGACCGTACCGGTATAAATAAAATATGCCCAAGCAAATACGATTATAGCACTTGTAAAAAGGTTACCTGGCAACCAGCTCGGCTTTGAGAAAGGTTTATAAACCCGGCCCAGAGCGTCCTGTAACAGGAATCTTCCGATCCTTGTGCCCGCATCAATGGTTGTCAGTATGAATAACGCCTCAAACATTATGGCAAAATGATACCAGTATGACATCAGATGCTTCATTCCAGGTATTGATGAAAAAATATAGGCCATTCCGACTCCAAGCGAAACAGCCCCGCCGGTTCTTCCAGCTATCTTTTCACCCACTTCAGTTGAAAGCTCAGGCAGGTTCGATTGAGTGAATCCCATTGCGTGCAGCTGTGGCAATACGGACTGAAATTTTTCTACAGGAACATTTATCTGGAAATAATCAAGAGGCAGCAGACTGCAGGCTGCAACAAGGGCAAGAATACTCACAGCCCCCTCAACCAGCATCGACCCCGCAGCTATAAACTTGATATCAGATTCACGCATCAGCATTTTAGGTGTGGTGCCGGAGCTTACCAGAGAGTGGAAGCCGGAAATTGCCCCGCAGGCAATCGTTATAAACAGATATGGAAATAGTTTTCCGGGTATTATAGGTCCGCCTCCTTTGCTGAATGTCGTGAAAGAAGGCATTTTTATTTCAGGAGCAACAATTATTACCCCAACAGCCAGGAGGGCAATAACAGATACTTTCATAATTGAACTCAGGTAATCCCTTGGAGAGAGTAACAACCAGACGGGAAGAACAGAAGCAAGAAAACCATACACTGCAACAAGGATCGTAAGGGTCTTTTTATCGAATGTGAACCAGCCGGCAATACCAGAATCAGGAATGTACCTGCCGAGTATCACACACAATATCAGCATAATTACGCCGAAGATAGTCGCTTCCAGAGTCTTTCCTTTTCTCACTTTAAACATCCAGATGCCCATTATTATTGCAATCGGGATTGTTGAAGCAATTGTAAAGGTGCCCCAGGAGCTCTCAGCAAGGGCATTAACGACTACGAGTCCAAGGCCTGCAAGGGCCAGAACTACAATTACAATTATTGCATATGAAGTAGTGACTCCGCTTACCTTGTTTATTTCAGCCTGAGCTATCGCTGCAAGAGATTTGGCGTCATACTGGACAGAAGCCGTTAGTATAACAAGATCATGAACTGCCCCTGCCATCACTGCTCCTACCAGCATCCACATAAAGCCCGGGAAGAAGCCGAACTGTGCAGCCAGTACAGGGCCTACCAGTGGCCCTGCTCCGGCAATTGCGGCAAAATGATGTCCGAATAAAACCCACTTATTCATCGGATAAAAATTCTGACCATCATAGAGCCGGTGAGCAGGTGTTACTGCAAGATCGTTGACAACAGCAACTTTTGCTGCAATGAAGCTGAAATAAAACCGGTATGCCAGCGCAAAGATAACAATCGAGCCCAGGACAAATGGCATCGCACTCATAGTACCATCAATTTTTACTTCAATATTAAGACAAAATTAATATTTCATTCCACCCTCGCAAGAGTAATAATAACCAGTAGAACTATTCTGCCTATTCAAGGTCTTAAATACAATTTTTTGACGATAATTATTATCTTGCATAAATAACCGGGGTATCTGAAAACTTAACCATGAACTAATAATTCCACATATGGAAGTAACGCGAAATTTTGACCTTCTTGATCGGTATAAAACACTGTATATCAAGGATGATGCCCTTTGTGCGAAGCATAATGGCAAGTGGATAAAATACAGTTCTGATGATTATTATGAATATTCCCACAATTTCTGCAGCGGACTATTAAGTCTAGGATTAACAAGGGGCGAAAAAATAATCACCGTAACCAGCAACAGACCTGAATGGAATTTTGCTGATCTTGGTATGTCCATGATCGGGATTATCCATGTTCCTGTTTTCACCTCGCTAACTCCTGAGGAATACGAATATATTATCAACCATTCAGGTGCAGGAATGGTTATCGTTTCCGATAATAAGCTGGCAAAGCTGATTAAGCCAGCAGTTACTAACACAGGATTGGTTGAAAGGTTTTACTCATTCGACGAAATTCCTGATATAAAAAACTGGAAAGAAATATTAGAGATTGGAAAAAAGAACAGGGAAAAATTCTCGGTGCAAATTGAAAAACTAAAAAAATCGATCGCCCCTGACGACTTTGCCACCCTCATCTATACCTCAGGCACAACAGGTACAGCGAAGGGTGTAATGCTTTCCCATAAAAACCTCGTAAGCAATTTTATTTCGGCATCGAAAGTATTTAACCTTAACCCGACCGATAAATATCTCAGCATCCTTCCTCTATGTCACGTGGGTGGAAGAATGGGCAACTATCAGACACAATATTCAGGAAGCTCAATATATTATGCAGAAAGTATGGGAACTATTGCAGCCAATCTGCAGGAAATCAAAGCCGATGGATTTGATGCAGTTCCGAGGATAATTGAAAAATTCTATGAGGTAATTATATCCAAGGGGAAAAAACTTAAAGGATTTAAGCATTCATTGTTTTTCTGGGCAGTAAAACTTGGTCTGAGATATGAACCTTTTGGAGCCAACGGTTGGTTCTATGAACAAAAACTCAGGATTGCTGATAAGCTTATTTTCAGCAAATGGAGGGAAGCTCTTGGCGGAAATGTTAGAATAGTTGGTTGCGGTGGTGCTAGCCTTCAACCCAGACTCGAGAGGATTTTCTGGGCAGCCGGAATCAAAATCCTTAATATGTACGGACTCACTGAGACATCTCCAATTATTACTATAAACAGAATTGAAAAGGGTAAGGTGAAACTTGGTTCAGTTGGAATGACAATAGAAGATGTTGAAGTCAAAATTGCCGAAGATGGAGAAATACTTTGCAAAGGACCAGATGTAATGATAGGATATTATAATGATCCGGTTCTTACAAAATCAGCCTTTGACCAGGAAGGATGGTTTCATACAGGTGATATCGGGCATATTGAGAAAGATCGCTTCCTTATGGTAACTGACAGGAAAAAAGAAATATTCAAGTTGTCAAATGGTAAATTCATTGCCCCTCAAATAATTGAAAATATATTCAAAGAATCCATGCTGATCGATCAGATTATTGTTGTTGGAGAACATGAAAAATTTGCAAGCGCCCTTATATCTCCCAATTTCAAGTACTTTGATGAGCTTATAGCATTAAACAGGCTTTCCAGGGTAAATAATGAAGATCTGGTACAGCTTCCCGAAGTCAAGGCTCTGTTTAACACTGAGATAGAGAAACTCAACAACCGCTTGAGTCCTCCTGAAAGAATTACCAGGTTCAGGCTTGTACATGATGAATGGAGTCCTGCATCCGGTGAACTTTCTCCCACATTAAAGCTAAGAAGAGGATACATTACAAAGAAATATCAGAAGTTACTTGAAGAGGTATATATGAAGTAACCGTCAATCGAAGAACAGAACTATGAACTTGATAAAGGTTTCTGACAGGAAAACAAGGAATATGTTCCTGGATACAGCCAGGGTTATTTACAAAAATGATAAGACATGGGTCTGCCCCCTGGACAACGATATAAATGCAGTTTTTGATCCGAAGCAGAATCCATACTTTAAACATGGAGAGGCAGAAAGATGGGTTCTTGTTGATGACAACAATAGACTCATCGGCAGAATAGCTGCATTTTTCGATACTAACTTATGCTATACATATGATCAGCCTACTGGAGGAGTTGGGTACTTTGAATGTATTGATGACAAAAATGGGGCTGCACTTTTATTTGATACAGCAAGAGAATGGCTTAGAGGAAAAGGAATGGAGGCGATGGATGGTCCGATAAATTTTGGTGAAACTGATAAATACTGGGGCCTACTGGTCAACGGATTCACGCACCCGTCTTTCGATGTGCCCTATAACCATCCTTATTATCAGTCGCTTTTTGAGACTTACGGCTTCCAGGTCTATTATAAGATGGAAGGGTTTCATATTGATGTTAAGAAACCTGAAGATCCAAGGTTTAAAAAAATTGCAGAATGGATATTAAGTAAACCCGGGTATGAGTACAAACATTTCACCTGGAAAAACCAGGATGAATTTCTAAAAGATTTTGCACTTGTTTTTAATGAGGCATGGGCTTCATTTAAAAAAGATCATTTCGAACCTCTTGAAGCAGACTATATCAAAGCTACTCTTAAAAAAGCCAAACCGATAATTGAGGAAGAGTTTATCTGGATCGCTTATTTTGAAGGAAAACCTATTGGCATTTACCTGATGTTTCCAGATCTTAACCAGATACTTATGCACCTTGATGGTAAACTTAATCTCATTGGCTTACTAAAGTTCTTATACTACAAACGAACAAATGCAATGACAAGGGCGAAAGGACTCCTGATGGGGGTAATTCCCAAATTCCAGAACCATGGAATTGAATCAGGATTTGTTTATAATCTCAGAAAGGTATTTAATTCAAAGCCCCATTATACAGAAATGGAGATGTCATGGGTAGCTGACTTTAACCCGAAGATGAGACGCATATTCTGCTCAGTCGGCGGAGTACCTGTAAAAGACTACATCACATGCAGGTACCTCTTTGACAGATCGAAGGAGTTCAAAAGATATCCAATCCCTGAAACCAGATTGTGATGATGGTTTGTTCATTTAAAAAATATTGACTGGTTCTTCCAAAATATTCATAGC
Source organism: Bacteroidales bacterium (assembly GCA_023251395.1). Lineage (GTDB taxonomy): Bacteria > Bacteroidota > Bacteroidia > Bacteroidales > VadinHA17 > LD21. The sequence goes on along the minus strand of JAHEYW010000205.1, from coordinate 1,269 downwards.
AATGAAATATGACATAATTATAATAGGGTCCGGACTCGGAGGACTTATCGCCGGGGCAAAACTGACAAAAGAGGGAAAGAAAGTCTTATTGGTTGAACAGCATAGCAAGCCCGGAGGATGCGCAACCACTTTCAAAAGAGGTGATTTTGTCTTTGAAGTAGGACTTCACGAAATGGATGCCCCATCTCCTTCTGAAATGAAATCGAGAATATTTACCGATCTGGATGTATTTAAAAATGTAGAGTTTATCAAGGTTCCTGAGTTTTATCATTTCGATAACAACAGAGTCAGGGTTACAATACCACATGATCCGGAATCTGCTTCTAAAGTACTTTTATCAATCTTTCCTGAAGAAAGTGCCGGAATAAATGAGTGGTTCAAACTTCTTCTTTCACCCAGAAAGAAAAACCAGCCTGAAGGGCAGGAACCAGACAAATCTGTTGGTGAGTATCTCGATTCAATAATATCAAATAATGACCTGAAGCTGATACTGATGGGCAATCTTGGATATTTTCATGACGATCCTTATGCTCTTTCATTAGCCTATTATACAGTAGCACAGGCAAGTTATTTCCTGAACGGAGCTTGTTTCATAAAAGGAGGATCACAAAAACTTTCCACATACCTTTCTGAGTTCATTAAGTCACATGGCGGTGATATTCTGCTGGGAAATCTTGTTACTGAGCTCTCAATAACTGATGGTAATATCACTGGCATTTCATACAGAAAAAAGAAAGTTCCGGATTCTGAAGTATTTACAGCACTAGCTGACCTGTTTATATATAATGGTTCAATTCCCGGGCTTAAAAATATTTTACCTGAAAAATATACCGGTGAACTCGAGAAGGATATCGCCGGAGAGCTTACCGGGCCGTCCCTCCTTACGGTATTCCTTGGTTTTAAAAGACCTCCTAAGGAAATCGGATACAAATACTATTCTGCATTTATCTTTGATGAATCAATAAAGTCCCTCTCAGATATAAAAAAGAATAACAGGGCAGATTTTTCAAAAAGGTCCTTCACTTTTATCAATTATACACAGATTGACTCTGGACTTGCTCCCTCCGGGAAAGGCGAAGGGGTTATTTGTTGCATGGATTACCTGGAGGATTGGACAAAGCTTGATGAAGCCACCTATAAAAGCGAAAAAGATAGTGTAGCAGGAATACTGATAGAAAGACTTGATAAATTTATTCCTGGAATCAAAAATGAGATTGAGTACTGTGAGGTTGGAACAGCTAAAACAGTGAAAAGATATACGCTAAATTC
>JAHEYW010000204.1 GCA_023251395.1 Bacteroidales bacterium | reverse complement strand
TGGTTGTTTTAATCACTGCCCTAAACATCAGCTTTACAAAATTATCATCACTCTCATAAGCTATAATCCCGGCATTCTCAGGTTGGGAAGGAACTCGTGAGCATACCAGTTTTGTTCCCATTGTCCAGTCATTATTCGCACTTTGAAGCAAAATATTTTTGGCATTATTGCTTCCTTCTGATACATCTCCTGTTTCGCTTGTAATTGTAAGGTACCCTGGCTTAGAGGTTATGCTGTGGTTAGCCTTATTTTCCCTTATCCAAGTCCACTGATTACCCGCAGGTTCACTATTAAATTCATCGCTTAGCGAATTACCGTCGAAGTTTATACAGTATGAGCTTTTCTCAAAAGTATTATTATCAATGAAATTTACAGTCGCGGTACCTGGTACAGATTTTGCCTGGATTACTTCAACCTCGATGTTTTTATCCAGAGCAGTAGCTTTGACAACCGGAACTTTCGATTTGTCTGTAAGCAGATAACTATATGCCTTTATATCCTTGTTAAAGCCTTTCAGGTCCTTACCATCAATAAGTAATCCGGCTGGTGTAAGATCTGGCATTACTTTGACAGGACAACTATTGGAAACAGTAGTTCCGTTATAGGTGACATATGCAAAAATCGATGCCACTCCAGGTTTGTTGGCGGTCAGCTTTCCGTTTGCATCGACACTGACAACAGCAGGGTTATTACTTTTATATGTGATTTTAGCTTTATTAGGATCGATAAAACTATCGTCCGACAGACTTGCGGTAAGGGATGTCTGTCCAGTATTACCTGGCCTGAACACAATCTTATTGCTTTCTATAACTACTGTTTGAAGTTTAGAAATATAATCGCCTCCCATTATCGCCTCTACTTTTCCTTTGATATTCTTTGAAGAAGCTCCTATTTCGAAGACATAACGGCCTTTATCGAAGCTAATCTTCTTCCTGTCTGTATCCCAGAACCAAAGGTCAGCACAATCGATATCAATCCTGACTGTCCTGGTCTGTCCTGCTGGAATTGTAACTCTTTGGAAACCTTTAAGTCTTTTTATTGGCCTGTGCAATGATGCCGGACTGTCCGGAGTCTTTAGATAAACCTGGGCAATTTCATCTCCATCAAGATTGCCGGTGTTTTTAATGTCGAATGTTACAGCAATCTTGTCGTTAGGTGTAATGTTGGTTTTACTAATTTCGAAATTGCTGTATTCGAAAGTAGTATAAGAAAGACCATATCCGAATTCATATGAAAGGTCTTTATCAAAATACCAGTAAGTCCTGCCGGTTTTGCCATTTTCTCCTCTAAGAGTATAGTCATTAAATTCAGGCAGATCTCTGACAGTCTTGTACCATGAGATGCTGAGTTTCCCGCCAGGGTTTACTTCTCCGAAAAGAATTTTTGCAATGGCTGTTCCCTGAGCCTGTCCGTTATAGCCGGTCCAGATCATTCCGGGGATATTAGGATTATTTTTAAATTCCTCAACCTCTACCATTCCCATTCCCTGCATCACAACGATTGTATTCTTATTGACTGCAGCAACTGCTTTGATGAGTTCTTCCTGGTTACCCGGCAGTTTAAGGGAAAACCTGTCTGATTCTTCCCTTCCGGTTGTCTGATCAGTACCAACGAAAATCACAGCGATATCGGCGGAACCTGCCAGGTCGAGTGTTTCCTTATCGGTAGCAGGAGCTTGGGGTTCACGATATACAAGGACAATGGTTTGTGGTCCTGTAATTCCCAGTGTGTTCAATTTTGAGGTGATTGTAGTTGATCTTCCGCCAAATCCTCTTGGTCCGGCAGCGCCACCCTGCTGCGCAGGCGTTTCAAGTTTCTGGGATGCAATTATATTTCCAGTTGCAGAGCCTACCCTTGCCTCAATTGTTCCACCAGCTGATACTGACATTCTGAACCTGATTGAGTCAAGACTGGTGATATCAATATTATCATAAGCAGTCCAGTCTCCATCCTTAATTCCTCTCATTGAGGCGCTGCCCATTCTGGCTGATGTTATAATGCCGCTTGCTGATGCATTGAATTTTGTGGCATCATAGTCTTTTACAGCTCCGTCTTTTGCAATTGTCGTAAAGCTGTTAAGAGTGAAGAAATCAGTCCTTCTCCCTGTGTTTCCACCGGAACTGTAAACAACTTCAACATCAAGTCCGTTCTGTTTTATATAATTCTTTATTCCGGCAAGCGGCGATACTTTATATTTAGCTTCAACCTCACCTGAATAATCTCCAAGTTCCACTTTGTCGGCCTGTGGACCCAATACAGCAATTTTCTTAATACCAGTTAAATTGAGAGGCAGAGCTTTACTGCCTGTTTTAACTGAGACTTCGTTTTTAAGAAGAACAGGTGTTTTTGTGGCGATCTTAATGGCAAGGTCATTATGTGAAGGATCATTAATAATATCAGACTTTATATTTGCATAAGGAACATTTCCCTTCGGTTCAAACTCACCCAGTCTCATCCTGATTGCAAAAATATTTATTAATGCCCTGTCAATTTCAGTTTCCGAAATCAGACCTTTGTTGAGGGTGGATATTGCACTTGCCTGGTAAACACTGCCGCAATCAGTATCGACTCCTGTTTTAAGACCAAGAGCAGTTGCTTCCTCGTTACTCTGAATATATCTGTGTCCTGATCTTATATCTGAAATAGCACCGCAGTCACCTGTTACATAACCATCCAGACCATATGTTCTTCGTGCAACTGTATCGACCAGGTATTTGCTGGCTGACACCGGGATGCCATTGACTGCACTGTAGGCAGTCATAATTGCAGGAAGGTTATCTTTCTGGATCAGTGATTTGTATGGGGCAAGATAAAATTCTCTCATATCTCTCTGATCCATGTCTGCACTGCCTGAATGCCGGTTAAATTCGGTATTATTTGCGAAGAAGTGTTTTCCGCAGGGCACTGCCTTTAAGTACAGAGGGTCATCTCCCATTAATCCGCGGACGAAGCCGCTTCCTATCTGCGAAACCAGGAATGGATCTTCTCCAAAAGTCTCTGCAGTTCTTCCCCATCGTGGATCGCGGGTTGGTTCGACCACTGGTGACCAATATGTAAGTGTAAACAATAAATTATGGTTAAAACCCCTTGCTTCATCAGCAATTACAGAGGTTTCATGGCGAATCAGTTCATGATCCCATGTTGACCCTGCTGCAACACTATTCGGAAATGAGGTTGCTGTCATGCCGCTATTATTGTTTCTCCCCATTACACCGTGAAGCGCTTCTCCCCAGACATCGTATTTATTAACACCTAATCGCGGTATTGGAGGCATGGTATTTCCAAGCTGACTTTGTTTCTCCTCAAGAGTCATTCTTGAGACAAGATCTGCAGCCCTTTCTTTGAAAGAGTATGCAGTGTCGAGGTAGATTGGTTTTCTTCTGTTTACATCATCACGAAAAAAAGACATGATGAAAATGCTGCAGAATATCAGTGCAATGATTTTAAAAGTTTTGGTTTTCATAATTCATTTTTTGGAAAAACAATTATACAATTTTTTCATCAGCTGACAGAAATTTTTTTGGATTAACTGACTTAAAAAATGGTTTAGAAGGAAGCTACAGATACCAAAAAAATCAAATCTGAGATAAAATGGTTGAAGTTATAAAGATATAGCAAAAGAAGGGGGCTCTTCACCCCCCTCAAAAGAAACATTTTCACCTACTAACTAACCAAATTTATAAATTCAATTATCCTATTTTACATTATTCATTTTATTGGAACTATTTATTTAGTGGAACTCAACAAGCACATTACCGCCGGAAATTTTTTCCGGCGGTTTATATTGTGCTGTTTTACACTAATTTAATCCCTAAACACAACTAAGGCATAGTAATCTGGAATACCTTGCTGTAATTATAACGGCTAAGGCTGTTAAAACCGCTACCAGTAGCTAACACACCTACTCTTACCCAATATGTTTTTCCTGAAACCAACGGGAATGCGGTGGTTCCATTTATAACGTCGGTGAACTGGGTTGCCAGTAAGGTCACATCAGCAATTGATGATGTGGTTGTGGACGCTGTTAAATCGTTAGTAGAGTTATTACATGTAGATACTCTCGAAAGCATAGACTTTCTTGTAGTGATCTTTCCTCCAACCTGGTTGCGTGCTATATTGTAAACGACTGTCACTTTATTTGAACCCGGAGTAACAGTAACATTGGTCACAGAAACAAAAGGCATCACACTAAAATTAACCTCAGTATGACTGCCAACCTTAACAACTGCTGTATCAGTAATTGGAAAGAATGCACCCTCAACAGCAATTACTTTGTATTCATTCTGAAAAATGAAAGAATTCTCAAAAGTTCCGTCAGGTTTACCTGCAAAGGTTACGGGAGTGTTCATTGACCAACCTTTTTCGTACATTTTGATGTTAAAACCGTTTGGCTCTTCAGTCTGTATGCCCTCATTGGTCATTAAATCTGTAACCTTCCCATAAATGCCTCCATTCGGAGCTTTGTAGTTATCGATCTTGCCGCAAGAAATGAGAGCAGCAATAACGAACATCAGGATAAATATATTTTTTCGTATCATAATATTAATTCTTTTAAAGATTAATAACCAGGATTCTGGACAAGGTTAGGATTCAGAGTAAGCTCACTTGGAGTAATTCTCTCATAATATACCTTAGGATTAAAGGTTTTTGCATACCTGCCAGCATTCAGACCAATCTCAAACCTGTATTTCTGTTGTTGCAGATCAAAATAGGTTTTCAGCATTCTTGGCCACCAGTTGCTGAATTGGACATCTGACTGACGCCATCTTCTCAAATCATACCATCTCTGATTTTCGAAAGCAAGCTCATTATTTCTTTCTTTGCGTACCCTGTCGATTGTAATATCAACATCGTTTAGAAGAGCTATACCGGCCCGTGCCCTGATCTGATTCACTTTATCCTTTGCATCAGCTACTTTACCAAGTTCAATAGCTGCCTCAGCATAATTAAGAAGCACCTCACCATAGCGCATCATCATATATGGTTGAGTTGAGCCAGTTGTTCCTGAGCTTGTTACAAGCGCCTGAGCTAAGTTGGGATCCAGATATTTTTTAAGGTTAAAACCAGTCTGAGTGACTTCAGTTCCGGTCGGGCCGCTTAATCCACCGACATGAATTGTACCAGTAGCCGAAATCGAGTGAGTTGTGGGATTATAAAGAGCAGTGTAAGCTCCTTCTACTTTTACACCCTGATCATAAATACCCGACTGGATATCAATAACACTTCCTTTAAATGTACTGAAAGGAACAATAATTGTGGCAACAAATCTTGGGTCTTTGTTTGCAAACAGATCAGGGGCATTGGTGTAGTAAACTGGACTTGCAGGTGTACCGATTTTTGCGGCAGTAAGAGCTCCAGAAGTACCGTCAACATATTCATACTGTTCTACAAGATCAAGTGTAGGGTCAATCCTTGCACCGAATCCATTGGGTCCCCTGATCCCGAATGGAATAACATAGCAATCCCACTGATGACTCTTATATCCGTAAAGATAATACTCAGACAGAATTTGTTCCGTATTACTGGTAGTCCCGTCAAGAAAGAGACCAGCGAAATTTGCAACCTTATCTGTAGATTTGGTATATAGCGAATATTGATTCAACGCTATAACTGCATTTGCTGCATCATAAGCTGCCTGCCAGTATTTATTAGCATCGGCTGCCGGAATACCAAGAATACCGCCTAACTGTACTGATCCATATTTTGCAACAGAACCGGCATAAAGCATAGCTCTTGATTTATAGGCAAGAGCAGCTCCTTTTGTGGCACGACCGATAACATTTGTTTTTGGCAGAAGAAGCGCAGCACTGTCAAGATCACTTGCTATGAAATCATAAACTTCCTGCTCCTTATTCCTTGTAACCTGTAATTCAGCAAGATTACTACCGGTATAGGTCAGAACTTTCTTAACAATTGGTATCCCACCATAACGTTTGACCATTGAGAAATAATAGTAGGCTCTCAAAAAATATGCTTCACCTAATACAGTGTTCTTCGAAAGCTCAGAAAGTTTTGATGATGGTACTTTTGAGATCAGGTCATTAACATACCTGATATAATCATAGTGCCACCATCCATCATTGGTTCCATCACCGATATTAGCTCCCTGGTCATTGAAACAGTTAATGGCCTCATCCGTGGTGTTTGGAAGAAATGAAGCAGGTGAATACATGAAATCTTCCTTCTGCATGTAATTGTAAAGAGATGCCAGGTAGGCCACAACTGCGTCTTCGCTGGCAAAGATCTGATCTGCCGTAAGAATATTCAGTGGTGAAATATCGAGTTTTTTCTCGCAAGAGTTAAGTATTAGTAATAACCCG
>JAHEYW010000203.1:5804-6321 GCA_023251395.1 Bacteroidales bacterium | reverse complement strand
CTTCATGGTGGTCGTATTTGTGCTGGCAATGTCACTGGTACTCTGGAATGCCGGATTGCTGGGAGGTCTCAGAAGATATACTGAATTTGGTACCAGGCTTGCTATCGGGGAGGATTATTCTCATATCTACTGGTCACTTATCTTTGAGTCATTCCTGATTGGGATTATTGGTACAATTACCGGATCTGTAATTGGCCTCTCATTTTCATTTTATCTTCAGAAGCATGGATTTGATATTGGGTCGCTGATGAAGAATGCCACAGTTATGTTTCCCTCGGTTTTCCACACAAGGGTAACTTCCACCGCATATTTTATCGGATTAATACCTGGATTATTTTCTACTGTAGTCGGAACAATGCTCTCCGGAATTGGTATATACCGGCGCAAAACCGCACAACTATTTAAAGAACTGGAAGCATGAGACATCTGATCATACCATTAGTATTATTAAGCTCCCAGGTTTCAGGACAGGCACCGTCTGCAAAAGAGGTACTGGAAAAAGTTGATGCAAATATGT
>JAHEYW010000203.1:4284-5794 GCA_023251395.1 Bacteroidales bacterium | reverse complement strand
AGACAGCAGGATCTTTGCATCGAAGATGATCATTCATGGATTGCGATCTACAAGGACTATGGAATCGAGATCCTGGAGTAAAGGGGAAAAAAATTCATTCACTGAATACCTTGCACCACCTCGAGAACAGGGCACAAAAATGCTTAAGCTGGAGAATCAGCTTTGGATATATTCTCCTTCAACTGACAGGATCATTCAGATATCAGGTCATATGCTAAGGCAATCAGTTATGGGATCTGACCTCTCATATGAAGATATGATGGAGGATGCTCATTTACTCAATCACTATAAGGGGACAATCGAAAAAGAGGATAAATATAATGACCGTCTATGCTGGGTGATTACCTTGAATGCAAGTACACCTGATGTCGCATACCAGATCCAGAAGGTATGGATTGATAAGGAAAGGTACATTCCACTGAAAAAGGAAATGTACGCCAAAAGCGGTATACTTCTTAAAAAGATGGAGCTTTCTGATGTTGTTCAGATACAGGGAAGATGGTTCCCGAAAAAACTTGTTTTCAAGGATGTCCTTAAAGATGGAAGCGGCACAGAATTCCTGATAGGTGACATAAAATTCAATATCCCGATACCTGAATATATTCTTTCAAAAGCGAGTCTGAAGAAATAGTCCGAGGTCTGAGAGTCTAGGGGTTTAAGGGTCTAGAAGTCCATTTCGACTACTGTAATGCCTGTTCCTCCGAATTCGACCTGCTCATCGCGGAACGATTTAACAACATCGACTGTTGCAAGATATTCCCTGACAAGCTGACGAAGGATCCCATTCCCTTTTCCATGCAATATCCTTAGGTTCCTGTATTGAACCACCAGGGCATTATCGATAAGCTCCCTTACTTTGTTAATTGCCTCCTCTCCTCTTACTCCACGTATATCAATCTCAGGATTAAAATGAATTTTCTTTTTATTTAGCTCATCTGTATAAAAATTGGCGCTGGTCTCTGCTCTGAGGGTTTTCTTCAATTCTGATCTGCTTATCCTTTCAATCTTATCGATCGGGACCATAATCCTGAGAGTACCAGTCTCTACCTGAACCATATTCTCCCTTATTTCAAGTATCTCACCGGCAGCAAGTGTATCCTTTAGCCGTACGACATCTCCCTTTTTCAATGGCTCCTCTTTTAGCTTCTTCGGTTTATTTTCCTGAACTGGTTTATTTATTTTAATACTCGATGCCTTTTGCTTTAATTCAATGATCTTTTTTTCAACAGGTGTCATTTCAGCAGGAACATCATCTTTGACGTTTGCCTTGAATTCATCAAGCTGTTGTCTGACCTCCTTAGTCTTTTCCTTCTCAGCCTGTGCTTCCCTGATCTGCCGTACTGTATTTTCAATTATCCGGTTTGAGTCATCCAGCAGCAGTTTTGCTTCATCCTTTGCCCTGTTTATAATCTCTTTCCTTACGGTCTTCGCTTCAGAAAGCTCTTTTTCATAATTTTCAATAAGATCTTCCAGCTGCTTTTCTTTCTGTCTTATATTCTGCCTCTTATTC
>JAHEYW010000203.1:0-4274 GCA_023251395.1 Bacteroidales bacterium | reverse complement strand
GCCTGTCATAATTGATGTTTTTTACACCTGCCTTTTCCGAAGCTGCATAAAGTATTTCTTCCGGGAGGCCAATTTTCCTGGCAATTTCAAATGCAAAGGAGCTTCCGGGTTTTCCTATCTGAAGCTGGAAAAGAGGCTGCATAAGATGATTATCAAAAGCCATCGCCCCGTTCACAACACCTTCTGTCAGGGAAGCAAAGTGTTTCAGATTAGTATAATGAGTCGTCAGTACCCCAAATACCTTCCGGTTATTAAGTTCCCCGAGTATCGCCTCTGCAATTGAGCCACCAAGCATTGGTTCAGTACCGGTCCCAAACTCATCTATAAGCACCAGTGTATCAGATGAAGCATTTTTGATGAAGAATTTCATGTTTATCAGGTGAGAACTGTATGTACTGAGATCATTATCAATACTCTGCTCATCACCGATATCAATGAAAAGTTTATTAAAGATCCCCGATTCAGATCCGTCACGTACGGGAATAGTCAATCCGCATTGCAGCATATACTGAAGTAGACCTACGGTCTTGAGGCAAACAGATTTACCGCCGGCATTTGGACCGGAGATAAGCAGTATGCGGTTTTTCTCATCAAGGATTATATCAAGCGGGACTATTTTCCTGTCTTTCATCTTCTGAAAAGCCAGGAAAAGTAATGGGTGTACTGCATTCTGCCAGGAAAGCCCAGGGTGGTCAGTTATGACCGGTTTGATTGCATTCAGTTGATTCCCCAGCAGTGCCTTGGCTCTTATAAAATCTATTTCACCCAGGAAGTGGTTTGAAAGAAGAAGATCTTCAATATACGGTCTTATATTATCAGCAAATAATGTAAGGATTTTAACTATTTCCCTTCGTTCTTCATATTCAAGATCGATTATCTCGTTGTTTATTTCAACTATCTCAGCCGGTTCAATGAAAACTGTTTTACCGCTCGCAGACTGATCATGGATCAAACCTTTTAACTTCCTTTTGTCATAAACATTAACAGGGATAACACCTCTGCCGTTTCTTACGGAGGGAGCAACATCAGAATCGACAATACCTTCAGCCTGAGCCTGTCTCAGAATGGCACTAAGCCGCTTTGTAGCCTGTGCACTTTTTGATACCAGCTCAATCCTGATTTCCTTCAATCTTGGAGAAGCGTTATCTTTTATAATACCATGCTTATCGATTATTCTGTCTATTGCGTCCGCAACATATGGATATTGTTTGACCGACCTGCATAGTTGAGACAACACTGGAAATTTTTCCTCGCCGCTTTTCTTAAAAAAGATAAGTATAGAGAGAATTGTATCCAGTGACCTTTTAAGGTCAAAAAGTTCCTGTATTTCCGGAAATGTGCCTTCAATTTTAAGTTTCTCAAGACAGACTGAGATATCAAAGTAATTATCCGAAGGAAAACCTTCCTCAAATTTCAACAGGTATTGGAATTCACTGGCCTTATTAAGCGCTTCAAGAATAGAGTTCTTGTTATTCATAAACTCCATTCTCCTTGCATGATAATGTCCCATCGGGCTGAGACATTTTTCAATAATCAGCGCCCTGATCCGGTCAAAGCCGGTTTTTATTTCAAAGTTTTCAGGATAGATCACATGAAGTAAAAAGTTAAAAGTTAAAAGTTAAAAGTTAAACAGCGACAGTATCTTTCATGGAGAGTTGTATTCTTCTCCTTTCAATATCTACACCGATCACCTTTACCATAACATGCTGGTGAAGTTTGACAACTGTGGATGGATCCTGAACAAAAGTTTTACTGAGGTTTGAGATATGGACCAATCCATCCTGTTTAACACCTATATCTACGAATGCCCCGAATTTTGTAACATTCGTCACGATCCCCGGAACAACCATACCTTCCTTAATATCTTCAATGGAATGAATATCGGCAAACCGGAATTCTTTGATTTTTGTTCTTGGATCCCTGCCTGGTTTTGAAAGCTCTTCCATAATATCCTTAAGAGTCGGAAGCCCAACTTTCAGAGTAATATAGTTTTCAAGCTTTATTCCTTTTCTTTTTTCATCATTTTCAATAAGATCCTTCAGATTTACACCCAGGTCTTTTGCCATATTTTCAACAATATGGTAGCTTTCAGGATGCACTGCACTGGCATCAAGCGGGTTTTCTGCACCTCTAATCCTCAGGAATCCGGCACTTTGCTCAAATGCCTTATCACCCATTCTCTTTACTTTCATCAGCTCTTTTCGGGATCTGAATGGTCCGTTTTCAGTGCGGTAATCAATAATATTTTGTGCAAGCTGCGGACCGAGACCGGAAACATATGTCAGCAAATGGCTGCTTGAAGTATTCACCTCCACGCCCACTGCATTCACACAGCTTCTTACAACATCATCGAGTGCATTCTGAAGCTTTGTCTGGTCAACATCATGCTGGTACTGTCCAACACCAATTGACTTCGGATCAATCTTTACCAGCTCAGCGAGAGGATCCATGAGCCTTCTGCCAATTGAAACCGCACCTCTTACAGTAACATCGTAATCCGGAAATTCATCACGGGCTACCTTGGATGCTGAGTAAATTGAAGCTCCGGCCTCACTTACAACAAAGACCTCGATATCCTTATCAAATTTGATCCATCGTATGAAATCTTCGGTCTCGCGGCTGGCTGTTCCGTTACCGATGGCAATAGCCTCAATTTTATAAGCATTTACAAGTGATAGTATCTTCTTTATTGATAATGCTGTTTCATTCTGTGGCGGATGAGGATAAATAGTTTCGTTATGGACAAGATTACCCTGCTTGCTCAGACAAACGAGTTTACATCCAGTCCGGAATCCTGGATCGAGAGCCAGAACATTTTTCTCACCAAGCGGAGATGCCAGTAATAATTGCCGGAGGTTATCAGTAAAGACCGTTATTGCCTCAGTATCTGCACGTTCCTTTGATATATTCCTGAATTCTGTTTCCATTGAAGGTGCAAGCAGTCGCTTCCAGCTGTCCTTCACAGCATCAATGACAATTTCAGATGAGGCATTCCTCCCAGTGATAAATATCTCTTCCAGCCATTGTAGTACATTTTTCTCCAGCGGTTCAATGGATAATCTCAGGAAACCCTCTTCTTCTCCCCTTCTCATTGCCAGCAGGCGGTGAGAAGGACACTTTTTCAGAGGCTCCGACCATTCAAAATAATCACTGTATTTGATTCCCTCTGTCTCTTTTCCTTTAACAACCCTGGAATAAATTACCGCTTCACGGTCGAAGAGTCTTCTCATCTGCTTCCTTGCCTTGTCATTCTCGCTTATCCATTCAGCTATGATATCAGATGCACCTGAGATCGCATCATCGGTCGATTCAACCTGTTCATTGAGATACTTTTCAGCGACACCAATGAGATCTTTCTCCTGTTGTTTGAAGATAATTTCTGCCAAAGGCACAAGGCCCTTTTCCCTGGCAATCGTGGCACGTGTTCTTCTTTTAGGTTTGTATGGTAAGTAGATATCTTCCAGATCAGTCAGGGTTACAGCTGAATCGATCTTAGTGCGAAGTTCAGGTGTCATCTTCTCCTGTCCTTCAATAGACTTTATTATGCTTTCGCGACGCTTCTCAAGTTCAAGAAGGCGTTCATATTCCTCCTTAATATGCATCAGCTGAACCTCATCGAGGCTCCCTGTCATCTCTTTGCGGTAACGGCTTATGAAGGGTATTGTTGCCCCATCATCCATCAGCCTTATTGTATTCTCGACCTGCCATTCCTGGAGTCCGAGTTTCTTAGCGATCAGAATAATGTTTTTATCAGAAGACATTTTAGTTCAAAGTTCAAAGTTCAAGCTTTGTCCACCCAAGCTGTCTTCGAAAACCGAAGCTTCAGCGAAGGTGGAGCTCATGGCTCAGCATCAATTATTATTAAGTTTTAACGTATAATTAATTCATACAAATCATTTCATAGCAATACAACTTACTCTACGTGAATTACAAGACCTTTCAGGTATTCACTTTCTGGATGATAGATGTTTATCGGGTGATCTGCCGGATGACCGAGCTGATGTATAATTCTCACCTTTCGGCCGGTGTTTGCGGCAGCTGCAAATACCGATTTCCTGAAATTTTCTTTCGTGACAACCTGGGAACATGAAAATGTAAAAATGATGCCACCTGGTCTTATTTGCTCTATTGCCTTAATATTAAGTCTTTTATAACCCTGGAGTGCATTTGCCAGTACATTATGATGTTTTGCGAATGCGGGCGGATCAAGAATGATCACATCATATTTGTCCTTAATATCTTCCAGATACGTGAAAGCATCCTGTTTGACAGAC
>JAHEYW010000202.1 GCA_023251395.1 Bacteroidales bacterium | reverse complement strand
CTGACTTCATAAGGGACAGGGTTCCTTTTGATTTCCTCACTCCTCTTTTTCCTAATGAGAAATTTACCATATGCACACCTGGAGAAGGCTCCCTCTCTGTAAGGGTGATCGATATGTTTTCACCAATCGGAAAAGGTCAGCGCGGACTTATTGTTGCCCAACCCAAAACAGGTAAAACAATTCTTCTGCAGGAGATTGCCAATGCGATTGCAAAATACCATCCCGAGGTCTACCTTATGATCTTACTGGTTGATGAAAGACCGGAAGAAGTAACAGATATGGCAAGGAATGTAAAAGCAGAGGTAATTGCATCCACCTTTGATGAACCTGCTGAAAGACATTGCCGGGTAGCAAATATCGTTCTCGAAAAAGCCAAAAGATTAGTTGAATGCGGACATGATGTTGTGATCCTTCTTGATTCCATCACAAGGCTTGCGAGGGCTTTCAATACTACAGCCCCGGCTTCCGGAAAAGTATTATCTGGTGGTGTTGATTCCAATGCTCTCCACAAACCAAAGAGGTTTTTCGGTGCTGCCAGGAACATTGAAAATGGTGGTTCTCTGACGATAATTGCCACAGCACTTACCGACACCGGTTCCAAAATGGATGATGTGATCTTTGAAGAATTCAAAGGAACAGGTAATCTGGAACTTCAGCTCGACAGGAAACTTTCCAACAGAAGAATTTTCCCGTCAATAGATATTCCCGCTTCAAGTACCAGAAGGGAAGATCTTCTTCTCAATAAGAATATACTTCAGAAGATCTGGGTTCTCCGTAATTATCTGTCTGATATGAATTCCGTTGAGGCAATGGAATTCCTGCGTGACAGACTTCCTCAGACAAAATCAAATGAAGAATTTCTTATTTCTATGCAGGGGAATTAGACCCTGTTATATTTTTTATATTTTTGCGTTAATTTTTTCACACTAACTTATATAATTTTACTTATTTAAAATGGGAACAAAAAAATTTATAACATGCGATGGTAATCAGGCTGCAGCGCATGTGGCATATATGTTCAGCGAAGTAGCTGCAATATATCCAATTACTCCATCATCAACAATGGCAGAGTATGTGGACGAATGGTCCGCATCGGGACTGAAGAATATCTTCGGCGAACAGGTAAAAGTGGTTGAGATGCAATCGGAAGCCGGGGCTGCTGGTGCAGTTCATGGTGCTCTCCAGGCAGGTGCACTTTGTACTACATTCACTGCATCACAGGGTCTGCTTCTTATGATACCTAATATGTATAAGATCGCAGGTGAGCTTCTGCCGGGTGTATTTCATGTAAGTGCCCGCACCGTTGCTGCTCATGCCCTATCTATCTTTGGCGACCATGGCGATATTTACGCCACACGTCAGACAGGATTTGCAATGCTCGCCAGCAGCAGTGTCCAGGAGATAATGGACCTTGCCGGAGTTGCACACCTTTCAGCAATCAAATCAAGAATACCTTTTGTTCATTTCTTTGATGGATTCCGCTCTTCAGCTGAGGTTCAGAAGATTGAATATATTGAAATGGATGATCTGAAGAAACTGATTGATTTTGACGCTCTTACCAAATTCCGGAATAATGCTCTCAATCCTGAACATCCGGTGACCAGAGGTACAGCACAGAATCCCGATATATTCTTCCAGGCGAAAGAAGCTATCAACAGATTTTATGATCCGATCCCGGATATCGTAAATGATTACATGAAAGAGATCAATAAGATCACTGGCAGGGAATACAAACCATTTACCTATTACGGAGATCCCAATGCTGAGAACATAATAATTGCAATGGGTTCAATTACAGATACTACAAAGGAAACCATTGACTATCTTTCTGAAAGAGGAGAAAAAGTAGGGCTCTTAACTGTTCATCTTTATCGTCCTTTCTCTGCAAAATATTTCTTCGATGTTCTTCCGAAATCTGTAAAAAGAATTTCAGTTCTTGACAGAACAAAAGAATCAGGTTCAAACGGGGACCCGCTTTACCTGGATGTGAAAGATCTGTTCTATGAAAAACAGGAGAAACCAATGATCCTTGGCGGCCGCTATGGTCTGAGCTCAAAAGATACCACTCCTTCCATGGTTATGTCGGTTTATGAAAATATGAAACTGAAGGAACCGAAAAATCATTTCACCGTTGGGATCAATGACGATGTTACCTTCTTGTCCCTTCCAATACTTCCAGAAATTAATGTATGCTGTGCAGGAGACTATTCAGCTAAATTTTATGGACTTGGTTCAGATGGTACAGTTGGTGCAAACAAAAACTCTATTAAAATTATAGGTGATACAACTGATAAATACTGCCAGGCATACTTTGCATATGATTCAAAAAAATCAGGTGGTATTACTACATCACATCTTAGATTTGGTGACAAGCCTATCCGTTCACCATATCTCGTCAATACTCCTGATTTTGTTGCATGTCATGTTCCCGCATATCTTGATAAATATGACATGCTCAAAGGTCTTAAGAGAAAAGGTACCTTCCTTCTTAACTCTATTTGGGATGCAGAGGAAACCAAGAAAAGGCTTCCTGACCACATGAAAAAATATCTTGCTGAAAACAAGATTGAATTCTATACCATAAATGCAACCAGGATTGCTGAAGATCTGGGACTTGGAACAAGAACCAATACCATCATGCAGGCTGCATTCTTCAAGGTATCAGGAGTGATCCCTTATCAGAAAGCAGTTGATGAGATGAAACATGCCACCTACAAATCGTATGGCAGAAAAGGTGACAAAGTGGTTCAGATGAACTATGATGCAATTGATAAAGGTGGTGAAGTTACAAAGGTTGAGATCCCTTCAGAATGGGCAACTATTAAAGTTGTAGCAAAACCTGACACAAGAGATATTCCTGATTTTATAAGGAATGTAATGGAACCCATGAATGCAATGAAAGGTGATGACCTTCCTGTTAGTGCATTCGTTGGAAGAGAAGACGGAACTTTCCCGGCCGGAACATCAGCCTATGAAAAGAGAGGTATTGCAGTCAATGTTCCCGAATGGCAGGTAAATGAATGTATACAGTGTAACCAGTGTTCATATGTTTGTCCTCACGCAGCTATTCGTCCATTCCTTCTTACTGAAGAGGAACTTGCAAAAGCACCTGCAGGTACACAGACATTAACCGGTATTCCAAAAAGCCTTGGTGCTTATAAATTCAAGATTCAGGTTAGCGTATATGACTGTACCGGTTGCGGTAACTGTGCTGATGTTTGTCCTTCAAAGAATAAGGCTCTTATCATGAAGCCGCTCGAAACACAGCTGGCAGAAGCAGAAAGATGGACATACATGCATGAAAAAGTAGGATACAAAGATAAAGTTGTTGACAAATTTGTGAATGTCAAGAACAGCCAGTTTGCACAGCCTTTATTTGAGTTCTCGGGTGCATGTGCAGGTTGCGGTGAAACCCCATACATCAAAGCTATTACCCAGTTGTTCGGCGACAGGATGATAGTCTCAAATGCAACAGGTTGCTCTTCTATATATGGCGGTTCTGCTCCTTCTACTCCATATACCTTTAACAAAGCAGGTCACGGACCAGCATGGGCAAACTCATTATTTGAAGACAATGCAGAATACGGTTTCGGACTTGCTCTTGGTGCAACTAAACTAAGGGAAAGGATTGCAAGAATAATGAGTGATGCAATTACCTCAGGTTCTTTAAGTGCAGATGCTAAAGCTGCTTTTGAGGAGTGGATCGGTGCAATGAATATTGCTGAAGCTTCACGCATAGCATCAGAAAAAGTTCTTGCAATATGTGAGAAAGAAAAGACTGCAGTTGCAAAAGAAATAATAAATCTCAAACAATATCTTGTTAAGAAATCACACTGGATATTTGGTGGTGACGGATGGGCTTATGATATCGGTTACGGAGGCCTTGATCATGTTCTTGCTTCTGGTGAAGATGTGAATGTACTTGTTCTGGATACAGAAGTATATTCCAATACCGGAGGTCAGGCATCTAAATCAACACCAGCTGGTGCTGTGGCAAAATTTGCTGCATCGGGTAAAAAGATCCGTAAGAAGGACCTTGGAATGATGGCTGCCAGCTATGGCTATGTATATGTTGCACAGGTTGCTATGGGTTCAAGTAACTCACAATATCTTAAAGCAATCAAGGAAGCAGAAGCATTCCCCGGACCATCAATCATCATTGCTTACTCCCCATGTATAAACCATGGACTGAGTGCAGGTATGGGTAAAACACAGGAGCAGGAAGACCTTGCAGTTAAATCAGGTTACTGGCATCTGTACAGGTATAATCCACTTCTCGAAGCAGAAGGCAAGAACCCGTTCACACTTGATTCAAAGGAACCCGACTGGACTAAATTCCAGGAATTTCTAAACTCAGAAGTAAGATATACTTCCCTTAAAAAATCATTTCCGAAAGAAGCCGGAGTATTGTTCCAGGCAGCCGAGGATAATGCAAAATGGAGATATAAATCATACCAGAGAATGGCGGCGATGGAATACGCTGTCAAAGCAGAATAACATTTAAGAGGGTGGCTCAAAAAGTCACCCTTTTTTTTCGAATTTATTCACTTTGGTTAACTAGAAAATCCTTGACTTTGAACCTTGAATAAATAGGTTACACAGAGTTACACAGAGAAAAGAAAACCCACTCCTAACCCCCCGACTCTTCGGTCGGGGCAGGCTCTCCAAGGAGGGGATTTTCTCTCCAGATATAAACCCCCTTCAACCATTTTAAACCCACTTCAACCTTTTCAACCTTTTTCAACTATTTCAATTTTAATCACTCGACCCAAATGAATTTTTGTATTTTTGTACCCTCTATTTACGATGGGAAGAATACTTGCATTTGACTACGGGAGAAAAAGGATTGGTCTTGCTGTTACAGACCCTCTTCAGATAATTGCGTCCCCGCTTATTACGCTGAATCCCTCTGAAATTGAAGGATTCCTTTTGGATTATCTTAAAAAAGAAATTGTTGATGAATTTGTCATAGGATTCCCCGTGCAAATGAACAATCAGCCCAGTGAAGCGGTTAAATACATAAAACCATTCATTAGCAGGCTTGGCAAATTATTTCCGGGGAAACCAATAAATCTTGTTGACGAACGTTTCACCTCAAAGATTGCCCTGAGGTCGATTATTGATGGTGGTGTGAAAAAGAAAGATCGCATGGATAAGACACTTGCCGATAAAGTGAGTGCATCACTGATACTTCAGTCTTTTATGGAAAAGAGAAAAAATATAAAATAATTTATCTGACAAATGATATATCCGATCGTTGTATATGGTCATACAATTCTGAAGAAAGTTGCTGCCGATATAGATAAGGATTACCCTGGACTGCAGAAATTTATTGAAGACATGTTCGATACAATGTACCATTCTGAAGGTATGGGCCTTGCCGCCCCGCAAATAGGGAAATCAATCAGACTCTTTGTAATCGATGGGAACCCAATTGCGGAGGATGAGCCAGAGCTGGCAGGATTCAGGAAAGTATTCATCAATGCACATATTGTTGAAAAATGCGGAGATCTTCTTCCGATGAATGAAGGATGTCTCAGTATTCCAAAGCTCCGGGAGGAGGTCAAAAGAGAATCACATATCAGGATCAGGTATTATGATGAGAACTGGCAATTCCATGATGAAGTTTTTGATGGCTATAAAGCACGTATCATACAGCATGAATATGATCATCTGGACGGAATTCTCTTTGTCGACAGATTAAACCCGTTAAGAAAAAAGCTCCTTAAGGGAAAACTCGCCGATATTAGCAGTGGAAAATTTGAAGCCGATTACAAGACTATTTTACCCGGACAAAAGATCAAATAGCAATTCGGATTTCGGATTTCGGATTTAAAATCACTTTAGTCACTCCACACTTTAGCTCACTTTAAGTACTTTTTAGTAACTTAGTATGGTCTTTTACGCTGTTGACCGTGCTTAATAAGGAAATACCTTTCCTGAGGATAATTATACCTCTATGCCTCGGTATTCTGGCATACAGGTATGGTCTATCGTGCAATAAAGTAATTATTATTTTATTAATCATTCTGACTTCATCTATATTTCTTCTATCTCTTCGGTTTAATGAATCAATGGCTAATCACCTGTTTGGAATAGCTCTGTTTCTGGCGCTGTTCACTCTTGGTATTATCCTGAGTAACAAAGAGATAAAAAGGATATCCCTTCTTGACAACAAACAATCACTTTTTCTTACCACTATTTCTGATTTTCCTTCTGAAAAAGAAAATACTTATCTGTACACTGCTGAACTAAAAAGAGTCCTTTCCGACAATCAGGAAAGAAGTATAAGCGGATCAATGATGTTTTATCACAGAAAAGATACCGTTGTTTCAAAATTCAGGCCAGGAGACATGCTCCTTATAAGTTGCATACCTGTTGAAATAACGAACAGGGGAAACCCCTGTGAGTTTGATTATAAATCATATATGCTGGC
>JAHEYW010000024.1:4751-22299 GCA_023251395.1 Bacteroidales bacterium | reverse complement strand
TGGTCAATAGTGAATACCTTATCAACTCACTCATCTCTGAAAAAAAGAAGATACTTGCTGAGGGGGCACAGGGAACAATGCTCGATATTGATTTTGGTTCTTACCCTTTTGTTACATCATCCAGTACAATCAGTGCCGGAGCATGTACTGGTTTGGGAATATCGCCAAAACAGATTGGTGAGATCTTCGGAATATTCAAAGCATATTGTACCAGGGTTGGCAGTGGTCCATTCCCTACTGAACTCAAAGATGAGACAGGTCAGCTGCTGAGAAAAACAGGTTGCGAATATGGTGCTACCACAGGCCGGCCAAGAAGGTGCGGGTGGCTTGACCTTCCAGCTTTGAAATATTCAATAATGGTTAATGGAGTTACAAAGCTGTTTATGACCAAGGCCGATGTGCTTTCTGGTATGGATACAATTAAAGTGTGTACCGGATATAAGATTGAAGGGAAGGAAACATCTGTGGTTCCTTTTGATCATAGTGTGCCAACTGAACCGGTTTACAAGGGATTAAAGGGCTGGAACCAGAATATTTCTTCGACACAGACCTACAATGAACTTCCTGCCGCTTTAAAACAATATATAGAATTTATTGAAAAAGAAACAGGGGTCCCTGTGACTATGGTTTCCGTAGGACCTGACAGGAAACAAACAATATACAGGTAGACTATTTTCGCGGCGCTACATAGATCCATGCATCGGAAGAGACACTATCCTGGAAGAGCTTAACTCTCTCAAAAGCTTTTCTGAAACTATCATGGGCCTCGACTGAGACCATCTCAAATTGCGTCCCTTCAAGCTTAAGAATTTTAGCATCATAACCTTTTTTAACAAACTCAGCCTGAAAGTCTTTTGCATACTTGGGCGTAATAAAACTACCAACAATGATTTTAAATTTGAACTTCGCTTCATAATCCAGTTTTGCCTGTTCGGCTTTTTTTGCAGCTTCCAGCTTTTCAGCTTCCATGGCAAGAAGTTGCTGGGCATTTTTAATTGAATCGGCGACCCTCGTGCTGTCCTGCTTTGCCTTAAGGATCGCTGCGGAATTTGACCGCTTTCCAATTAATCCCTTTTCTCTCAGAAATTTGCAGGATGGGAGTGAAATAATAAGTAAAACCAGGAATAAAAATGTTGCAGATTTCATATGGATCTATTTAAGTTTCATATTATAAAAACATTATATAAAATGATAGATTGATTACCAAATATACAAATTATTGTAAACCAATACAAACGACATTAAATTTGTTTGTTAATACCATTTTATACTTATTTCGTATATTAGGGCTGAGTTTAAATTAAATAAAATCTGTTTTTATGAAATCAATTATCCAGTTTTTCGAAGAGAGTGTCGAGAAATTTAGCAATAATGTTTACCTCTGGGAAAAACCAGCAGACAAATATGAAGGTACCACCTATGGAGAAGCAAAAAAACAGGTTTACGAATTTGCAGCTGGTCTGATTACGATGGGAATCAATAAAGGGGACAGAATCAGCCTGATCTCTGAAGGAAGAAACAATTGGGTAATTGGCGAACTTGGAGTTCTTTATACTGGTGCCACCAATGTGCCCCTATCAATTAAACTAAATCCTGAGGAAATTAAGTTCCGGATTAACCATTCAGAATCCAGGATGATCCTCGTTTCCTCAGCACAGGCCCTAAAGTTAAAACAGGTCATAAACGAATGCCCTACCCTGGAGAAAATAATACATTACGACACGCAGGAGGAGTATGCAAAAAATGAGATCCATTTTAATGAGGTAAGAAAAATTGGCAGGGAGTGGTTGGAATCACCTGAGAATGCAAAAGAATTTGATGATATATGTAAGAACATATCTCCATCTGATTTTGCCAATATTTGTTACACAAGCGGAACAACTGCTGATCCAAAAGGAATTATACTCACACATGGTAATTATGTGTCAAATGTATACCAGGCTTATAGTCTGATGGATATACCTTCATTTTATAAAACCCTGATTATTCTGCCATGGGATCATTCATTCGGACATACCTGCGGAATTTTTGCTTTTATGGGCAAAGGCGCCAGCATTGCTTCTGTCAAGAATGGAAAAACACCGATGGAGACACTCAGGAATATTCCTGTTTGCATGAAGGAAATTAAGCCTAACCTGGTAATGAGCGTCCCTGCCCTGGCTAAAAACTTTAGAAAAAATATTGAAAAGGGGATTAAGGAAAAAGGTAAGGTTACTGAGGCACTATTCAATCATGCACTAAAAATTTCAT
The DNA here is from genome assembly GCA_023251395.1 of Bacteroidales bacterium. Classification (GTDB taxonomy): domain Bacteria; phylum Bacteroidota; class Bacteroidia; order Bacteroidales; family VadinHA17; genus LD21. Next base: position 20,049 of record JAHEYW010000024.1, on the reverse strand, counting down.
ACTCATATTATAAAGAGGGATGGAATAAGGGAAAGGGTTTACAGAAACTCAAGAAACCCCTTATCGATCTCTATGATAAGATACTGTTCAGCAAGATACGTGAAGTATTTGGAGGAGAACTGGACTATTTTGTTGGTGGTGGTGCACTTCTTGAAATCGAACTTCAACGTTTTTATTATGCACTTGGTATTCCCATGTATCAGGGTTATGGTCTGACTGAAGCTTCCCCTGTAATTTCCTCTAATTCAATGAGCAAGCACAAACTTGGTTCATCCGGAGCTCTCGTCAATAATATGGATCTTAAAATTTGTGATGACAATGGAAATGCATTACCGGTTGGTGAAAAAGGGGAAATAGTTATCAGAGGGGGTAATGTCATGCATGGTTACTGGAAAAACGACAAAGCCACTGCTGAAACCATAAAAAATGGATGGCTTTTCACAGGTGATATGGGATACATGTCTGAAGATGGTTTCCTATACGTACTTGGCAGATTCAAAAGTCTTCTCATAGCAGATGACGGAGAAAAATTCAGTCCTGAAGGTATTGAGGAAGCTATGACAGAACAGTCAAAATATCTTGATCAATGCATGTTATATAACAACCAGAAACCTTACACGGTTGCACTCGTTGTTCCAAATCAACACGCACTGAAGATCTTCCTCGAAGAAAAAGGTCTGACTGCAGATTCTGAGGACGGAAAAAGAGCTGTTCTGAATCTCATTGAGAATGAAGTCAATGAGTATCGCACGAATGGAAAATTTGGCCAAATGTTTCCGCAGCGATGGTTGCCAGTTGCAACTTGTGTACTCGAAGAAAGCTGGACTGAGGATAATGGTCTCATGAACTCAACAATGAAAATCGTAAGAGGCAAAATAATGGATAAATACCAGGAACTGATAGATTATCTGTATACTCCTGATGCTAAAGCGATTACAAACGAACGAAACATCGAGGAAGTTGAAAAGATGAAACTTGGTTAATAAATCTTAAAAATAATCCTCAAATAATTAATATTTGTACTTTTGCTTCGTTTACTATCACTGATGGTTCATGAGTCTTTTAAATATCCCCTATCCTAAAACAGTCTGGAAGTATTTTGATGAAATTAGCCGGATACCAAGGCTTTCAAAAAATGAATCCAAAATAAGGAAATACCTTGTTGTTTTTGCCCTGAGCCATAATCTGGAATATAAAGAGGATGAAGTTGGAAATATTCTGATAATAAAACCCGCTTCTCCCGGCCAGGAAAACAAAAAAACTATTGTCCTGCAAAGTCATATGGATATGGTCGGTGAGAAAAATTCCGACCATCCTCACAACTGGGAAACAGATCCGATTATCCCTGTAATCTCCGACGGCTGGGTTCATTCCCCCGGGACCACCCTCGGTGCTGATGATGGAATAGGAATTGCAGCCCAAATGGCAATACTTGCTGATAATTCTCTTGAAATCGGAAGGATTGAATGTCTATTTACTGTAGATGAGGAATCGGGAATGACTGGTGCAATAAATCTGAAACCTGATTTTATCTCCGGAAATATACTTCTCAATCTGGATTCCGAGGATGAAGGTATCCTGTATATTGGATGTGCCGGGGGAATGGACACTGTGGGTAAAATACATTATTCTACAATAATTCCGGATGATGAATCATGTGCATATGAATTATCTGTTACCGGTCTAAGGGGTGGACATTCCGGGGATGAAATTCACATCGGGTACGGCAATTCTGTTAAAATAATGAACAGTTTGCTTCTGCTTCTGACAAAAAAATATGAGATATCTATAAACAGGTTTGATGCCGGAAACTTGCGTAATGCAATACCGCGGGAGGCTTTTGCGACTATAACCATAAAGAAAAAGCTCGCCCCCAATCTTGAACAAACTATTAAAGAATATCATCTGGATATTTTCAGAGAGTTACATAAACTGGAGCCTGACCTGAAAGCCGACTTCCATGTTGTACAGATGCCTGATTATATTATATCACCTGAAGATCAGCGATTACTTCTTCTGGCTATTGAAAATTGCCCTCATGGGGTTATTGGCTGGTCAAAGGATATGAAGGATCTTGTTGAGACTTCCACTAACCTGGCATCTGTCAAATTTACCAGTGATGGAATGATCACAATTGTTACAACCCAGAGAAGCTCTAATGATCAGGCTAAAGTGGAAGCTGCTGCCATGGTTGAAAAAATTCTGAAGACTGCAAAAGCTGACGTAAAACATTCTGAAGGGTACCCCGGATGGAAACCTAACCTTTCATCGGAAATCCTGAAGATAACAAGAAACTCATATTTAAGGCTTTTCGGGGAGGAACCAAAAGTCAGAGCAATTCATGCTGGACTTGAATGCGGTCTTATATTTGAAAAGAACAGGAATATTGATATGATTTCTTTCGGCCCATCCATTCAGGGAGCACATACTCCTGAAGAAAGACTTAGTATTGACTCAACAAAAAAATTCTGGGATCTTTTGGTGGATGTTATCAGGAATATTCCTGAAAAGAGCTGAAATAGATTTCTGTTTGCCCCATCAGGAATATATAAGGAATTCATCCTTTCCTGCGCCGCAGACCGGACAAATGTAATCATCCGGCAATTCATGGAAAGGTGTTCCTGGGTCAATCCCGAATATTGGATCTCCTTCTTCAGGATCATAAATATATCCGCATACTACACATCTGTACTTTTCCATAATCTCGCTGATTATATCTTGATCTAAATACTCTGATAATTATTGAAGTTAATCATTATGCTTCTTATTGCTTTCCTCACAAAGTTCTGTAAGCACACCAAATGTAGATTTAGGATGCAGGAATGCTATATTCAGTCCCTCTGCTCCTCTCCTCGCTTTTGAATCTATCAGCCTGATCCCTGCTTCAGAAGCAAATTTTAACTTTTCATCAATCTTTTCAACCGCAAATGCAATATGATGTATTCCTTCTCCTCGTTTCTCAATAAATTTTCCGACAGGACTGTCAGTATCTGTTGAAGCCAGAAGTTCAATCTTTGTTTCTCCGATCATGAAAAAAGCTGTTTTTACTTTCTGATCAGGAACGTCTTCAATTTTGTAGCATTTCAGACCAAAAATATTTTCATAAAAAGAAATGGCGGATTCAAGGTCTTCCACGGCAATTCCGATATGTTCAATGTGAGAAGGATTCATTTAATAAAATTTTGGTGGTTATTTACTCAGAAAGGAAATTCAATAGGTTTTTTGACTTCCGATTTTACATTGTCAGGTTTTTTTGCGGCTTTATGCTCATAATTACCGTTTACGTAAATTGCTTTATAGGGAGTCGTTGGGCAAGCAAATTCACAATGGCCACATCCAACACAAATATCATCTCTTGTTTCTGGAATAAGTAGTTTACCCTCATAAGGGATCATATGTACTGCTTTTGTAGGGCAGCTTTCTGAACATGCTCCGCATGCGGTCTTCTCTGTTTTAACGATACAGTTTTCCCTGATAAAAACTGCCCTGCCAAGCTGAGTAAGCTTCTTCGCATCCACAGTAAGAGGCATCAGGGCTCCGGTAGGACATATTTCAAGACACCTGGTACATTCATAAGCGCAGAAGCCTTTATAATAATCCAGCCTTGGCTGCATTATTCCAATAAGTCCATATTCCTTTAATGAAGGGATCAACACATCATTCGGACATTCTGAAATACACAAAGAACATGCAGTACATTTCTTAATAAAATTTGAAATTCCTGTTGATCCCGGAGGGCAAACAGGAAATTTCTTATCTTCTTTAATAGTTGAGGCTTTGGTTGGTTTAGGTGTTGCACTTTTCTGTCCAGATACCGTACCTGACAATCCCAATAAAAACAAGACTGATCCCAGAATTATCTTTCTGCGCTCAGTATCGACTTGTTCTGTGCCCATGTCAATGTTCTTATTCTTCCTCAAACTAACAAATCCATATGAAAGAGCTTTATCTGGGCAGCTCTTGAGACAATTGAAACAGGTCACACATCTTGTCGTATCAATATTTTCATTCAGAAAATCGATACAGGAAGATTTGCATACCAGTGAACATCTTCCGCAACGGGTGCACTTTGCACCCTCAAATTTGATTCTCAGGATTGAAATTTTTGAGATCAGGCCAAGAAATGTCCCTACAGGGCAAACTGTATTGCAGAATAGCCTGCCTTTAATAAGTGACAGGAGTCCGATAAGGAGAAGAAAGGCAGAGGGAACAACATACACAAATACAGGAAATCTGGTAATAGGCGTGTCCACAAATGTGTAGATATGTCTTTTACCTAAAATACCGGCAAGGAAATTATTTGCCAACAAAATAAGTGGCTTAAGAAAATAAGTCATAAACCTGCCAAAAATGCTGTAGGGGTCGAGAAGGGTCAGAATGTAAATTCCATAGATCAGAGTAACAATAAGGGTAAATAAAAGAAGGGTGTATCTTAAAACATTATGGGGTTTTCTGAAACCAAATCTCCTGAAACGTTTTTTTATTTTTCCGCCAATCCTGCTGAAAACATCCTGTAAAACACCAAGCGGGCACAGAAAGGAACAATAGGTCCTTCCTGTCAGAATAGTTAACGCCAGAACAGCCAAAAATCCGAGAAATACAGCAGCAACCCCTGAAAAGAACTTAATAACGGATGGTATGAATTGAATGCTGGTAATAATATTGATAAATTTTTCGGGGAAGAGATGCCTGAAATCAACTAATACAGATGTGAAAAGTATCAGAACAATTAATGAGAAGAAAATACGTATCTTACTAAGAGCTGAGGTGGTCATCAGTTTACATTTTTATCCTTTTGATATTAACAGATTCGAGATTCATATTACCAAGGCCCATTTTATGAGCAAGTGAGATATAACTAATATCAGCAGGATTTCGTCCGAGCAGTTTTGCTGCTGCAGCATCAGCTGCTATCCAATCAGGGGAGATTAATAACGTTTGCATGTTTACTACATCTTCCTTGGATACACCCTGTGGACCATTCTTTGTCATTACGTTACTGCAATCTACAATATTAAGCACGGGTTTTCTTTCAAAGTTTGCATAATCAGCTATACACTGGTCAAGATTATTCTTATGCCAAAAGCCTCTATCCCAAACGCTTCCCATCATATTTTTAAGACAGCATGTCATTCGTGTTGAACTATGATCCTTAAGTACAGGGACATTCAGGAAGATGTCAGTTTCTAAAATCAGATGGTGCACTTTTGTTGTTTTAAGTATCTGCCCTCCTTTTATTGAAACTTCCTGATAATAACTTTCAGAGTTTGCAGGTACAACCTTTGCACCAGCATCTTTTGAAGCCCTCTCAATTCCTGAATTTCTGTAACAATTTACCCAGTTATCCAAAGTGTGATCAAATACATAAACCTCTTTTGCGCCAGCTTTGAAACAATGCTCTATTATCCTTTTAACCAGAAGAGGATTTGTTGTTGCTGCGTATTCGGGAGTCCTGTCCCATCCAATATTAGGTTTTACTAGAACCTTCTGACCTTTTTTTATAAAAGCTCCCATCCCTCCAAATTCCTGTATGCCCAGGTCAAACATAGTTTCGGGTTTTCCACCCATTAATGCGACAAGGTCATAACCAACAGATGTACCCTCATTTTCCCACATATTTCCATACCGGCGTAAGGAAAATGCAGTACCTGCTGCGAGTCCTGCATTAAATGATTTTTTGAAGAAGTCTCTCCTTTTCATCATGTTAGATATTTATCTGTCCCTGCTTCATTTGGAAGCGAAAAATACACTTTTTTTGTTATTCAGTAACGATAGTAAGTTGTATATTCGCACAGTGTTTTTAAAAATCAATTAGTAATAGACCATATTAACTTTTTTGGGTGTCATTTGTTATAGGTTAATGCACCGGAATTTACCATAATCACAGAATAAATGAAAATCCTTTTTTACGACTGTTTTTCAGGCATAAGTGGCGATATGAACCTGGGTGCAATGTTAGATCTCGGAGTTGATGAAAATTATCTGACCAGTGAGTTAAACAAGCTTGGAGTCCAGGGTTGGAAACTGGAAGTCGTAAAAGATCAGCGACATGGCATAAAGGGTACAAAGGCAACAGTTCGGCAGACAAGACATGAGCATGCTCACAGGCATCTCTCTGATATTGAAAAGATAATAAATGATTCAAACCTTCAGCAAGCTGACAAAATATTGAGTTTGAAAATTTTTATGAAAGTGGCCGAAGCTGAAGCGAAGGTACATGGCATACCATTAGGAAATGTTCATTTTCATGAGGTTGGTGCTATCGATTCCATTGTAGATATAGTTGGTGCTGCTATCTGCTTCAATGCACTAAAGGTTGATGAGGTTCATGTTTCGGCTGTTGAACTGGGAGGTGGTATGGTGAAATGTGATCATGGAAAACTTCCGGTTCCTGCTCCTGCAACAGCAGAGATCATTCAGGGGATCCCAACATCAAGAGGTGCTGTTGATTTTGAAGCCACAACTCCAACAGGTGCTGCGATAGTTAAAACGCTTGGCACTGTTTTCAACTCACATCAACCAATCAGTATCTTGCGAACGGGATATGGGATTGGTCAGAAGGAGCATCCGGATGTTCCCAACCTTCTGCGTGTATACCTTGCTGAGACAGAAAGTAAGGCTGAATCAGGCCACGAAGCACTTCATATCGAGTGTAATATTGACGATATGAATCCCGAATTCTTTGATTTTGTTTCTGATAAATTGTTTGCTTCAGGAGCCTCGGATGTTTTCCTTACAAATACTATCATGAAAAAGGGCAGGCCCGGGATAGTACTCAATGCGATCCTTGAAAAGGAAAATGCCGAATCAGTTAAAAAGATCCTTTTCACAGAGACCACCACTCTTGGAGTCAGGACAACTATATTCAGCAAAGATACACTTGTCAGAAAGTTCGAATCAATTAACACAAGCTTCGGAAAAATAACAGTAAAAAGATCCTTTTATCAGGGATTAGAGGTTTCCTGCAAACCTGAATATGAAGAATGCAGGAAAATCGCTCTAGAACTAGACAGGCCTTTGAAAGAGATCTATAACACGATAATATCGGAAATCACCCAAAAAGGTAAAAGTTAAAATGCTAAATAAAAAACTTGAAACTCTTGATAATATATTAAAAGATCTGCAATCGATCGTTGTAGCTTTTTCAGGAGGTGTCGACAGCACTTTTCTGCTTCACCGTGCATCATTGATCAAGAAGGTTAAATTATGTGCTGTGACAATACGGACACCCTACATACCAAAACGTGAGATTGATGAAGCTATTGAGTTCTGTATAGCATATGAAATAAACCACGCAGTCCTCGATGTGGATTTTCCGGAGATCATTAGACATAATCCAGTTGAAAGATGTTATCTCTGTAAAACAAAACTATTTCCACAAATAAAGTCATTTGCAAATAAGAATGGTTTTCTCCACATTGCTGATGGGAGTAACTCAGATGATAACGGTGATTTCAGACCAGGTCTGAAAGCACTAAAAGAAATGGGTATTAAAAGCCCGCTCATGGAGTCCGGTCTGATTAAAAGTGAAATAAGGGAGCTTTCCCAGAAAGAAGGATTGCCAACCTGGGATAAACCTGCCTATGCCTGCCTTCTTACAAGGTTACCCTATGAGACTAAAATTACTGAGAACGACCTCCGGATGATTGAAAAAGCAGAACAATTCTTTTTTGAAAAAGGCTTTCCAGGAACCAGAGTAAGAAAACATGGAGAAATTGCCAGAATTGAATGCCTTCCGGGATATTTCAACAAACTGATTCATGAGGATGAGAGAAATCATATAATTTCAAATCTCAGAAATATAGGTTTCAGGTATATTTCTCTTGACCTCGAGGGTTACAGAAGCGGAAGTTTAAATCCTGATAAAAAGCAAAATGAATAAGAAAGAACTTGAAAAACTCCTGAAAGAGGTAAAATCTGGAAAAAAGAGTGTAGATGAAGCAGTTGATGCACTTAAGTATTTCCCCTATTCAGATATTGGCTTTGCCAGGATAGATCACCACAGGGAGTTGCGAACAGGTTATCCTGAAATAATTTATTGCGCAGGAAAAACAGTGGAACAGGTGGTCGGTATTTTCAAAATAATGTCAGAAAGAGAAAACAGTGTTTTTGGGACAAGGGCAAGCGAGGAAATGTACAAAGCCGTGAAAAAGATACTTCCTGAAGTAAAGTACTATAAAGAGGCCAGGATAGTAAGTCTGCGGAAAAAAGCCACAGAAGTCCCCGATTCCAAAATTGCTATAATAACAGCTGGAACTTCAGATATACCTGTTGCAGAAGAAGCTGCTGTAACAGCTGAACTACTCGGTAATAATGTAGTCAGAATTTATGATGCCGGAGTAGCAGGGATCCACCGGCTTGTTGATAAACTACCGGAAATAAGAAGCTGCAGGGTTGTTGTTGTTATTGCCGGTATGGAAGGTGCGCTTGCAAGTGTTGTCGGAGGCCTTGTTGATAAACCGGTAATTGCAGTTCCAACCAGCATTGGGTATGGTGCCAATTTCGGGGGAGTTTCAGCTCTGCTTGCTATGCTCACCAGCTGCTCATCCGGAGTAACAGTGGTTAATATAGATAATGGATTCGGTGCAGGTTTCTCAGCCAGCATGATCAACAGGATGAAATGATTCAAAACAATGGACGGAAGCCTACTCCTTTCATCTGCATATTTTCCGCCAGTCTCATATATTTCCCTCATAAAAAATGCGGACCTGATCCAGATAGAAAGAGAGGAGAATTATATCAAGCAGACATACAGGAACAGGTGCATGATCCTTGGTGCAAACGGACCGGAAATCCTTACAGTGCCAGTCGAGTCAGCATCTTTCAGGAAAACCAGAATTAAAGACGTAAAGATCGACTATTCAAAAAGATGGCAGCAGATACACATTCGTGCTTTTACTTCTGCTTATCGCTCTTCTGCATATTTTGAATATTTTTTCGATATGATCGAATTGCTTATAAATACCAGGGAGAAGTACCTTCTTGATCTTAACATGAAATCTCTGGATATTGTGATGAGGATAATTGGTCTGACTAAACCTGTAGAGTTTTCAAGTCACTTTGAACCTGTTGATGATAACCCGAATGATTTCAGATACAAGATATCACCGAAAATAATAACACCTGAAAATTTCATCTTCAAAGAATATTTCCAGGTGTTCAGTAATAAATTCGGTTTTGTTCCTGATCTGAGTATTCTTGATCTGGTTTTTAATGCAGGACCAGATTCAATAAATTACCTCGGGATTAACAAATAAAGTTTTGAATCTAGAATTTAAACCCGATAGTTGCAGTAAAGCCACTCTTATTATTGCTTATTGATGCGGGTTTAAGATAACCAGGATCGAAATACATCATATAGTTGTTTTTGCTAAAAAGTGCAGAATAAGCCAGATCAAAATAGAATTTCTGCTGTCTGAATCCTATCCCACCGGAGAAACCGTTATATACAAGATCATTATTTAATTCACCACTTGCAAAGACTTTTCCATAACGGTTATAACCACCCCTTAAGTAGATGCTCTTAATACGGAACTCTGCTCCTACCCTTAAATTCGAAGCAGCTTTTAAAATATTCTTTATATCCTGATTTTCAACTGAATAGTCATAATCATCACTTGCTTTACTGAATTGGGCAAGTCTGTAATCCAAATATTCATAGTCGGCACTAAGAAGGGCAAATTTTTTGATCTGGAAAGCTACTCCCCCGTTTACCTTGAAAGGAGTTGTAAGTGTATATTTATATCTGAGCGGATCATTTGCAAACTCGTACTTATCAAAATTGTCAAAATTGGAAGTCACATTATCATAAAAATATTCGCTTATCCTGTAAACAACCGGAGTATGAACTGCTCCACCAATACGGAGGAATTCCACAGGTCTGTAAATAGCACCAAGATCAAATGAATAGCCTGATCCTGTTGCTTCAAAATGATCAGTATAAGTAAAGTTACTCAGATCAAATACTTTGTTATTATCATCAGACTCAATATGCTGATAATGACCTGTATAACTTAATTTACTATAATTAAAAGAGAAACCAAGAAATAGTTTATTTGAGATATTTGCACCTAATGAAAATGTATTAATTCCGGAGTAACCTTCATTCTGAATAACCCTTTTCACAGTCTGTCCATAAGTTGAATTGGTATTTTCACCAAAATTTGAAAATATTGAAGCATACTGTGCGCCGCCTTTGTTTGCAAGTGTATCTATCAGCCATGCGTCAAAAGCAATTCCAGCCGCACCGCGAAGATCTTTGTAATATGTTCCGTTTGCATCATTAACCCAGGCATCTGCCAGCGAACTATTGTCCCCAATTCCTTTAATTGTAATATTTTCATTGAAATTATTGGTGCGGTTGTATGAATATGCAAAATTTAAACCAACCAATCCCGATTCACCTTTTGGAGGAATGATTGTATAGACACCGCCGGCCTGGGCAAAATTCATAGTATATTTGAAATCACTGGCGGAGCTATTATTCCATTTTGAGGAATAATTATTATACATCATCTGAGGTGTTACACTGAACTCAAAGGACCTGAATACACCAGTACTTGCAGGGTTGAGCATAATAGCTGAAAGATCCCCTCCCAATGCGGTGAAAGCACCTCCCATTGAAACGAATCGTGCTGTTCCTGAATAGAAATTCTGAGAATATCTTAAAGCATCATCAACATTCTGGGATAACCCGCGTAGAAATACTGATGATATTAAAATTGAAATTATGACTAGCTTTTTCATTTTTCTCTTAATTAAAATATGACTGTCCCATTTAACCTTCTAATGAAGGTGTAGAATTTTAATAAAAAACCCTGGGTTTTATTTATCTCCTTGTAGCTGATGTTCCTGAAGAACCAACAGAACCAGATGAGCTTCCTCCTGATGATCCTCCGGTACTGAAGGATGAAGTTGAAGAACTTCTTGAACCGCCGTCATTGAATGATGAACCTGAATATGATGATCCGCTGTAAGAGGAGGTGGATCTGTGATTATCGAATGAGCTGGTTGAAGTTCTGCTAGTTGACCATACAGAGGATCCATCATAACCTTCACGCCTGGTTGGAACTGAATATGTTTCTGACCGGATTGATGTCCCTCTGAAATTTCCTGACAGTTCATTAGGAAGAGTATATGTCCCTGATCTGCCCGAACCCGTAGAATATGATGTTCCTCCTAATTCGGTTGCATCAGAATCGGGGCTTCTTCTTGTTCCACTGCCTCCTGATTTCGTTGTGCCTGAACTACCACCTGACCTAACAGAAGATCCTGATCCACTGAAAGACCTGACAGTACCTGTTCCGCCGGATGAAGAAGATCTTCCACTGGAAACAGAACGTGATTCAACCCTGCTATTGTTATAGGATGGTCTCGTGCTCATCCTTGGGTTACTATAGCTTGGTGTATAGGAACGTGATACTGATTGTGATGAACCTTGTACCCTTCCGCTGTTAATATTTTCTCTGCGTGACTGAACATCACCCTGTGTGCTATAGCTCCTTACCGGCATTGAAGAGGAAGACTGCCTTGAAATACTGTTTACCGAAGATGATCTTCTGTTATCATTACTGCTGTTAGATGATGTTGAATTAGTTCTTCTTGAATCTGTGCCTCTGATATTCCCTGCCTCATAAGAGGATTTTCTGGAAGGACTATCAGGATTATAATTTGTTGAAAGATTACTTGCTCTAACCCTTCTTCCAACTGCAACAGATGAATAATCCTTGACGTTTCCGTAATAGTATCCCGGATAATATCCATATCCGCCATAGCTGTACGGCCAGTACCATGATGATCCATAATAACCACCATAATATCCTCCGTAGTAACCTCCGTAATATCCACTATAGAAAGGATCATACATATCATATCCATAATATGGGCTTGAATATCCATATCCGTAAGGGGACCCAAATCCAAAGCTCATTGAGGGGTACATTCCGTAATAGAATGGGTCTCTCCAGAAAGGATCAAAATAATTTCCGTAAAACCTTCTTAACCTGTTTGAATAGGAAAAATCATCTGCATATTCAAATGCACTGTTATCCTTGTTATAGTACATCGAACTGTTAAAATCTACTGCATCGTCGTATCCATCAGCAACCAGGGTGTCGCCTGCATAAGCATTATCGTAATATTCCTCTGGCTTGATATTATTTTCAGCGATCTGTTCGGGAACACTTTTTTGTACATTAGCCTGGGCTTTCTGTGATGAGGGTGAATAATAGAGATCATCATATTCTCCTCCAACATACAAACTGCTTGCACATGAGCTCAGTATTGCAGTTGCGATCAGCGATATATAAGTAAATGCTTTCATTTTTCGACCTCCTGATGATTTTCTTGATAAGTGCAAATATTGTACCAAACAGCTTATTTTAAAAATTTACTTTTCCTTGTTCTCCAAAAATAACAATAATTTCGAAAGACAAATAAACTAAAAGAGCCAGGCAAGCCTGACTCCATTTTTACCTTCTGGTCTTTTCACCTGAAGCAGAAGCTTTGGATGATTTTGATTCTGACTTAGTTGATCCGCTCCTTCTTGATGTTGATGAACTTTGTGATCCAGTAGATTTTGAAGTTCTTGAAGGAGTGCTTATTCTTTCAGTTCTTGTATTACCCTGAACAGCCGACCCCTGATTCCTTGACTGTGCGGTTGAAGCTCTGCTAACAGTTCTGTTTGAATTGTTGCCGATATTCGCGTTGCGATTATTGAAAGGACGGTTTATTTCGTTATTTCTTTCAGGTCTTCTGTTATTCTGGATATTACTGTTTACTGACCCTGATCTGTTAGTATTATTTGAGCTCCGGGTGTTATATTCTGAATTATTATGAGTTGAATTATTGTCCGTCCTTCTTGAAACATTATTGTTGACATCTGCACTCCTTACATTATTTTTTGGGGTTTCGGATGCAGAATAGTTAGACCTTTCTCTTCTGCCAGTCTCTTCTGTCCTCCTGCTATTATTGTTTAGGTCATTATTCCGGGAATAGTTTGGTCTGTCATTATCATTTCTGTAATTATGGTATCGATCGTTAAAGTAGTAGTTGTTACCATGCCTGTAGTCATAATCCCATCTGTTATTGTAATGCAATGAGTAATAATTATGATACCACCTGTTCCTGAATCCCAGATCAAAAACTACCGGTGAATACCACCTGCCAGAACCGAATGGGTTATATCCCCAGTAATATGAGCTTGTGTAATAAGGTGTATACCAGTCCATATCGTAATATACAGGATAATTATAGCCAATCCCGAATCCTAATCCGATTCCGGGTACACCATATATGCTGAATCCCCAGGAATAAGGTTCATAATTGTACCAGTATGTATCAGTGAATACCGGTGAATAATAATTAAAGGCCGAATATGACCTGTGAAACCTGTTTATCCTTGAGGCATAGTAGTAATCATAATCATAATAGTTATTTATTACTGTGGTGCCAGGGTAGTCATTGCTGTAAGACCTGGTTTCATTTATCTGCGCACTTGCCAGGAAACCCTGTAAAAGGGCTGCTACTATTATTGTTGTGGTTATTCTTGCTTTCATGACAAATCCTCCGACGTTTTTATATATTAAGATTTTCTCTATTTTTGTGCGATTCTTTTCTTTCTTCTATATATAAACAAATACCATACCAAAAAAATGGCGAAGTTTTTAACAAATAAGGATGACAATTATGCACAATGGTATAACGATTTGGTTATCAAGGCAGATCTCGCTGAAAATTCAGTTGTAAGAGGATGCATGGTTATCAAACCTTATGGTTACGCAATCTGGGAAAAAATACAGGCAGAACTTGATAAACTTTTTAAGGCAACAGGGCATGTCAATGCATATTTCCCGCTCTTTATTCCAAAATCGTTCTTCAGCAAGGAAGCTGCCCATGTTGAAGGTTTTGCAAAAGAATGTGCAGTAGTGACCCATTACAGGTTAAAACTTTCCGAAAAAGGAGAAATAGTTGTGGATGAAACCGCAAAACTCGATGAAGAGCTTATCGTAAGACCTACATCTGAAACTATCATATGGAATTCCTATAAAAACTGGATCCAGTCGTACCGTGACCTTCCTATACTAATCAATCAGTGGGCTAATGTGGTAAGATGGGAAATGAGGACAAGATTGTTTCTGAGAACAACTGAATTCCTCTGGCAGGAAGGGCATACGGCCCATGCTACCCGTGAGGAAGCTGAAGAAGAAACAAGGAAAATGATAAATGTATATGCTAGCTTTGCCGAAAATTTCATGGCTATTCCTGTCATAAAGGGTTATAAAAGCGAAAATGAAAGATTTGCCGGGGCACTCGACACATATGCAATCGAAGCTCTGATGCAGGATGGCAAAGCTCTTCAGGCTGGTACCAGCCATTTTCTGGGGCAGAATTTCGCAAAGGCATTTGATGTTCAGTTTACCGATAAGAATGGAAAGCTGGATTACGTATGGGCGACCTCATGGGGAGTATCGACCAGACTGATGGGGGCACTTATTATGGCTCATGCAGATAATAATGGTCTTATAATTCCTCCTAAGCTGGCTCCGCTCCAGGTCGTGATTGTCCCAATCTATAAAGGTGACGGACAGCTTGAAGGTATGGCAAAAGCTGCAATGAAAATCAAAGAAGGTCTCGAAGCCAGGGGCATTACAGTCAAATTTGATGACAGAGATACGCATAAACCAGGATTCAAGTTCGCTGAATATGAATTAAAAGGTGTCCCTGTAAGAATCGCTATAGGGCCAAGAGATCTTGAAAATAACACAATTGAGGTGGCGCGAAGGGATACCCTTTCCAAGGAAACTATTCCGGCTGATTCAGTATTTGAGCATATTCCAAAATTGCTTACCGATATTCAGAATAATATCCTTTCAAAGGCAATTCAGTTCAAGAAAGAGAATACTTACCATGTTGACAATTGGAAAGACTTTATCAGCAGGCTGGATGATACCGGAGGTTTTATAATGGCCCATTGGGATGGCACAGCTGAAACTGAGGCAAAAATCAAGGAGGAGACCAAGGCAACTATCAGATGTATTCCATTCGACAGTCCGGAAGAAGCTGGAAAATGTATCTATTCAGGCAAACCATCGAAAAGGAGAGTTTTGTTCGCAAGATCATATTAAACAATAACTTATAATAATTTTATTTCTAGCCGGTTACATACCGGCTTTTAGTTTTCAAATAATATTTCTTACTTTAGTTGTCTTTACTACTTAACAAAAGTACATTATGCCTGAATCTGATGATAAAAAGAACCAGATCATTTCCACCCTGAAAGAAAAATCGCTTCTTAAAC
>JAHEYW010000024.1:0-4741 GCA_023251395.1 Bacteroidales bacterium | reverse complement strand
TTCTTAAACAAAAGGTGTATGATAACACATTCCAGGCATTTGGAATGGTAAAAGATATCCTGAAGTCGATATCAAAAGAGATGAATTTAAATGTTGCCGGATTAGACGCCAGGGTCAGACTTGAGTATACCGACAGAAGCAACTTTGATGCCCAGATAAGAGTGGCTGGTGATATTCTGTTGTTTAGTATGCATTCCAACATCTTTCAATTTGACAGAGAACACCCCGCCTGGAAGACTTCATACATTCAGAAAAATAAATACAATGCTTATTCAGGGATCATCAACATATACAATTTCCTTGCAGATTCATTCAAATATTCAAGGCAGGATGATCTGGGATATCTGATCGCAAGAATATTTATTAACCATGAAAACCAGTATTTCGTAGAAGGCAAAAGACAGATGGGGATGCTCTTTTCTAATTACGGCAGCGAAGAATTAACCAGAACCTCACTACAGAATATTATTCAAACGGCTGTACAGTATGCTCTTGAATTTGATCTCCTTGTCCCTCCTTATGATACAGTTAAAATTGCAACAGTAGCTCAGGCAGAGGCAAAGATACAGCACTCAAGATCAATTACCGGGAAAAGACTCGGTTTCCAGTTCAATTCGGATGATGTGCTTGGCAATAATTCGAAAAAAACCTGATGATATCCTGGAAATATAGGAGTATCTCTTTTTTCATGATGATAACTTTCCTGGCATTATTACTGAACACCGGAAAATTATATTCTCAGACTGCAATAAGACAGGATACCTCACTTAAAGTTTCCCGCGGATCATTTATAAAAACAAAAGATATTGTCAGATTCATCCAGAAAGATACCCTGATCAGTATTCCGGGCGCATATATTACTGCAGATACAACGGGGAAGAAGGAAACAATGGCCTTTTACGATTCACTTAAAATAAAAGCGTCAAGATTGGCGCTTACAAGAGCATTGTTTGACCTGGTAATTGTAAAGCCTGATACAACCGATAAAAGAAAGATAACCTGGAGCAGCAGGGAAGTCTTCAGGGAATACTCGGGAAAGAAAATAAGAAATATTTCAATACGCAGGCTGAATGTCTTTGGTGCTGATGTGACTAATCCCGGATTATATAATCCGAAAGGACTGGAGAAAGTATTGAATTCCACACACATTAATACAAACGAAAGTATACTAAGAAAATATCTCCTTTTTTCTGTGGGAGATACAATTTCACCGCTGACCCTCAGTGATAATGAAAGGATCATAAGGCAGCTCCCGTTCATAAATGATGCGAGGATACTGGTTATTCCGGTTTCACCCCAGGAAGCAGATATAATTGTTGTGACGAGAGATACATATTCAATCGGGTTTGATTATAACTACAGAAGCCCGAGAAATGGTGTAGTGTATATGTTTGACAGGAACTTCCTAGGTATTGGACATTCTATTGAATTGGATATACCCTACTCCGTAGGTTCCCCAAATTCACCAGGTGTAGCTCTTAAATACAATATCAGTAATATTTTAAAATCCTTCATCGATCTGAATGTCAACTATTATAATGCACTTGGAAGAATAACCTATGGAATAAATGCGACAAAAGAGCTCCTTAGTTCAACCACAAAATATGCCGGAGGTGTTTCCTTACTTCAAACATCCACTACCTTTGATACTCTTCCACTTAAATTCACATACCAGGACTACTGGCTTATGAGGTCTTTCCTGATTGACCAGGCAACTGCAACAAGAGTTATAGCCGGACTTCGCTATACCAATAATAATCCATTTGAGAAACCTGATATTGACCCGAACTCATATTATTCTCTTCAGAAATACCGGTTCTTCATTGGCTCAGTCGCTCTGTCGGTTCAGAATTATTATAAAGCCAATCTAATATATAATTATGGCCGTACAGAGGATATACCATATGGAGCTCTTGTAAGACTATCAGGTGGTTATGAGATAAATGAATTTAAACAAAGGTTGTATTCCGGGATAGACCTTTCATATGGCCAGTCATTTAAAAATATCGGTTACATTTATTCCTCGGCAGGGTTCGGAACCTATTTCAGGAATGACTTTACTGAACAGGGTGTTCTTGACGTGAAAGTAAAATACTTCTCAAATCTTATTAATCTTGGTCAGTACAGGATAAGAAACTTTGTGAATATTGATTTTACCAGAGGATTTGACAGGTATGATGATGAATTCCTTTATATCCCGAAATTTAATGGGTTCACAGGATTCAGGAACGATTCACTCAGAGGTACTCAGAGAGTCTATCTGAATCTTGAATCTGTCCTTTTCAGTCCATTATATATCTATGGATTCAGATTTGCATTCTTTGCATTCACTGATATGGCCTTTCTTGCCACGAACAGACAAGTTGTAAATAATGGGAGATCACTTACCTCCCTTGGGCTTGGGATAAGAATCCGGAATGACAACCTGATCTTTAATACATTACAGATCAAGCTCGGCTATTTCCCGAATTTTCCTGCATATTCAAGGATCACTAACGTTAATGTATCAGGCGAAGAACTGCTCAGACCGGATAAGTTCGATCCAGGACCTCCGAATGTACTCTTATACAGATAGTCACTCATTCCTGACTTTAATGAACAATTTTCAAGTAAATTTGTATTAATTATTATTGTATAACAATTTTAATAACTTAATCAAAAATTCTATGGCAGTATTAGTTGGAAAAAAAGCCCCTCAGTTCACTGCACCTGCAGTTGTTAAAGGTGGCGACATAGTTGAGAACTTTTCACTCAAACAGTACCTGGGTAAAAAATATGTGGTTCTGTTCTTCTACCCGGCGGATTTTACTTTCGTATGCCCGACAGAACTTCTGGCTTTCCAGGATAAACTTAAAGAATTTGAATCAAGAAATGTTGCAGTTGTAGGGTGCTCGGTTGATTCACATTTCTCTCACTGGAAATGGCTTCAGACAGAACCAAAAGAAGGCGGTATCAAGGGTGTGAAATATCCTCTTGTTTCGGACCTTTCTAAAACTATCTCAGAAAATTTTGATGTACTCGCTGGTGATTATGAATATTCGGAGGATGGAGAAATAAAATACAATGGGTCTCCGATGGCTTACAGAGGACTGTTTTTGATTGACAAGGAAGGTGTTGTAAGACACCAGACAGTTAATGATATGCCTCTCGGAAGAAGTGTGAGTGAAACACTCAGAATGGTTGATGCTCTTCAGTTTTTCGAAGAGAATGGCGAAGTATGTCCTGCCGACTGGCACAAAGGTGAGAAGGCAATGAAAGCTACTCAAAAAGGTGTTGCTGATTACCTCGCAAAAAGGAAATAGATAATCTTAAAGAATAAGAAAAGAGGCTGTCTTAAAATAAAAATGACAGCCTTTTTTTTCCCTGTGGGTCAATCTGAGCCTTAAACCTAAGTCCTACAGACCAGAAGGAAAAAGTCGTGAACTTTTTCATATTTTTGTTAAATATTTTCTTCAGATGCTTGATGAATTCAAAGAATACATTTCAAAAAATCACCTTTTAACAAGGGAAGAAAACGTATTGCTGGCCGTCAGCGGTGGAATAGACTCGATGGTAATGACACATCTGTTTATATCAGCAGGGTTTAAAACAGCTATTGCACACTGTAACTTCCAGCTGAGAGGCTCTGAATCTGATGAAGATGAAAGATTTGTAAAGGGATTTGCTGAAACGAATGACATTCAGTTTTATGCACAAAGATTTGATACCACAGGCTTTGCAGAGGAAAGAGGTATCTCTATACAAATGGCAGCAAGAGAATTGAGATACAGATGGTTTGAGGAATTAAGAGAGAAAAACGGTTATAAATGCATTGCAATTGCACATAATCTCAACGACAATGTTGAGACATTCCTGATAAACCTCTCAAGAGGAAGCGGAATTGCAGGGTTGACAGGGATGAAGTTAAAACATAAATATATTATCAGGCCTCTGCTTTTTGCTTCAAGAGTTGCTATTTCCGGATATTGCAGGTTGAACAGTATCAATTACAGGGAAGACAGGTCGAATTCAGAAACAAAATATACTAGGAACAAGATCAGGCATAAGATATTGCCACTTTTTGAAGAAATTAATCCGTCGTTTGAAACTACAATCATCGAAACAGCAGAAAGGCTTGAAGAGATAAATGAAATAGTCTCAGCACGGTTTGCTGAAGTCAGGGAAAAAGTTTCCGTTCTCCATCCGGACAAAACTGTCTTCAGGATCAGCCTGCTTAAGGAGCTTAGTCCTCTGAATACCTTATTATTTGAGCTATTCAGACCGTACGGTCTCGGTTCTGACCAGGTTGATGACCTTGTTAATCTTTTTAAGGCAAGGACCGGAAGTAAATTGTTTACTGGTACTCACAGGATCATTAAAAACAGAAATGAGCTAATTGCAATAAAGAACCATGAAAATATATCTGATTCTTTTGTCATAACCGTAATAAAGGATCTGGAGGATTTTCCCGGGTGTACTGAAGTAAAAATTTTAAATACCGGAAAGGGTTTTAAAATTCCTGAATCTCAGAATATTGGGTGTTTCGATGCAGGAAAGGTCCTTTTTCCATTAATAATCAGAAGGTGGAAGCACGGGGATTCGTTTTATCCTCTAGGTATGAAGCAAAAGAAAAAACTAAGTGATTAGTTTACTGATAAACGGTATTCCATTTATGATAAAGAGCGATCCCTTATTCTTGAAACAGGAGGGAAAATTGCATGGATTATTAATGAGAGAATAGATGACAGATTTAAAATAACTT
>JAHEYW010000201.1 GCA_023251395.1 Bacteroidales bacterium | reverse complement strand
TTAAAAGTAAAAAGTAAAAAGTTAAAGTAATAATAAGCTGATCAGTAATGCAAAACGACAGATACCAGTACACATATCTTTTTGAGTTCACAAAAAATGTATTTCATAAAATGGGCTGCAGCCTCTCCGATTCTGAAACAATTGCTGAAGTGTTTCTTGCAGCTGAGCTCAGAGATCATGCATCGCATGGCATGCTGAGGATCAAGGATTATTATGAATTATGGAAAGCCGGAAGGATCAATGTTAACCCCGATGTCAGAATTGTTCATGAATCTCCAAGCACTGCCGTAATTGACGGTGATAATGCTGTGGGAATGGTGGCTGCAAAAAAATCGATGATCACTGCCATTGAGAAAGCAGAGAAAGCCGGCTCTGGTTGGGTTGCAACCAGAAATTCGAACCATTTCGGAATAGCAGGATATTATGCCATGATGGCGCTAAAACACGATATGATCGGCATATGCCTCACCAATGCAAATCCGTTAGTCGCCCCTACATTTTCCACAGCCAGGATGATGGGTACCAATCCGATCGCCGTTGCTATTCCAGCAAAAAATCAACCGCCATTCGTTGCTGACTTTGCGACAACACCTGTTGCAAGGGGTAAGCTGGCCGTTGCAGAAAAAAAGGGAGAAAAAGTTGCCTTCGGATTTGTCCAGGATAAATTCGGAAACCCTTCCGATGACCCCACTATCCTGAAATCCGGAGGATCGATGCTTACTCTGGGCGGCGACAGGATACACGGGAGTCACAAGGGCTATTGCCTTTCTGCTATTGTTGATATTTTTTCTGCTGTCTTCAGTGGAGCTAATTTTGGGCCATTTGTTCCTCCAAGTGTTGCTTACCTGCCTCTTCTCGAAAAGAAGGTTGGTGAAGGGACAGGACATTTCTTTGGTGCTATGAGAATAGATGCTTTCCAGGAAGCAGAAGAGTTTAAAATTAAAATGGATGAATGGATCAGTACATTCAGGGCTGCAAAACCATCAGAAGGACAAACACATGTGATCATTCCGGGTGACCCCGAGAGGGAAGCTGAAAAACGAAACCGGAAGGAAGGTATTAAACTAGTACCTGCAATTAAAAAGGACCTCATTGAGATTGCCAGGGACCTTAAAATAGATTTTGAGTAAACATCGAAGGTTACTGGTTCATAAATCCCTGGTCTTTAAGTACCTGGAGAAGGGTATTTGAAAAGAAAATATTATCGGGTTTCTTGTATCTGACATCTGTAAATACCTGGGCAAGGGTTTCTTTACTGTTCTCGGCAATGAATTTTTTCGAATCGTCTCTACCCTCTTTTTCACGGTAGTATTCTTCAAGTTTTGTGTCAGAATAATCGGTATAAGTTTCGTGGTGGACTATTGCTTCCAACGGTAGTCTGTCTACCTGCTCAGGTTTCTCGGCCGGCCAGCCCAAAGTAAGAGTAGTAACCGGGACAACTCCTTTGGGCAGGTTAAGAACTTCGATTATTTTATGGGCCATATATATTGTTGTTCCGATATAGCAGATACCCAATCCCCTTGATTCGGCTGAGATACATACAGTTTGTGTAGCAATTATTGCATCCATGGCAGCCGTCATAAAAGACAGAAAGTTATCATAGCCCGGTTCTGCCTTTCTCAATGAACACCATTTATTGAAACGGTTAAAATCGGCACAGAAGGTCAGAACAACGGGGGCCTCTGTAACCATTTTCTGGTTGAAATGCAATGGTGCGAGCATCCTTTTTTTCTCATTATCACAGGTAATAATGATGCTATAAACCTGCATATTGCCAGTCGTAGAGCTTCGACACCCTTCTTCAAGTATCTCGGTAAGCATCTTATCATCAACAGGTTCCGATGAATATTTTCTTATTGTACGGCGGTTCATTAGGAGGTCTCGCATGGCAGTCAATATTTATGTCACTGCAAAGAAAGCAAAATATGGTGAAATGAAGGATATGGGGTATGAAGGTGCGGGTTTCAGAGTTTCAGAGTCTCAACACAGAAATGACTAAAAGTTTTTCACCTTGCGCCGGAATAAGCTGTTGATACCTATTAAGATCCAAGGTCCGGCGCCAGTATCTTGTGTTGTCTTACCATGGGTT
Source organism: Bacteroidales bacterium (assembly GCA_023251395.1). Lineage (GTDB taxonomy): Bacteria > Bacteroidota > Bacteroidia > Bacteroidales > VadinHA17 > LD21. Next base: position 4,383 of record JAHEYW010000201.1, on the reverse strand, counting down.
GCACCCATGGTTACTAATATCACAACACTCCAGGGTTAAAATGCCGTAATCAGGAAACAAAAATTAATCTAAACTTTGCTCTACGCTTTCTTGCTCTTCCGCTCTCCGCTCTCCGCCCCCAGCTCCCTGCTAACTTTTCTACCCTTAAAGAGGAAGCAGATTATCATTACCCGGTATATATAACATCTATTATTCAATTATACCCTGTATTTATTACATTTATTATGTATTTTTACCGTGTATTTATTACATATTTTATGTAATTTTACCTTGTATTTAATACATTATACAATAATGTTCTATCGTAAACTTTATAAGCATCTCTTAATCTGGAAGGATAAAAATGGTCGTAAACCTTTGATAATAAGAGGTGCCAGGCAAGTTGGAAAATCAACCCTTGTAAATGAATTCATCAGGGAATTCAAGTATTTTGCTGCACTTAATCTTGAGAAACAACAGGACAGATACATATTTGAAAACCTTGAGAGAACACATGATATCGTTGATGCAATTTTTCTCAGGGCAGCGATACCTTTTCGGAAGGAACCTACTCTTATTTTTATTGATGAAATACAGGAATCACCAAAAGCAATCAGTCAGCTGCGATATCTTTATGAGGACTACCCGCAACTTTATGTTATAGCAGCAGGTTCATTGCTTGAATTTGCTTTAAACAAAGTAGCGTCTTTTCCTGTTGGAAGAGTTGAACAGGTTGTGCTTCATCCATTTGATTTCGAAGAATATTTGCTGGCACTCGGAAAAAGCGATGTACTGAATGAGCTGGAAAGTGTTCCTCTAAAAAATTATGCACATAGTATACTTCTGGAACTCTTCAATGATTATACAATCATCGGAGGGATGCCTGAAATTATCGGACAATTTGTTAGAGATAAGAGCATTGCTAACCTCAGTCCTATATTTAGCAACCTCTGGCAAAGCTATCGTGATGATGTGGAAAAATACGCTTTAAATTCTACTGGAAGAAAGATAATCAGGCATATAATTGATACTGCTCCCCTGGAAAAAGACAGGATTACTATGGCAGGTTTCGGAAAATCTGAGTACAGATCAAGGGAGGCAGGCGAAGCGCTCAGGGCTCTGGATATGGCACGGATAATTCAACTTATATATCCGACCACCTCGCTCGAACCCCCTCCGGTTTCAGATATAAAAAGAAAACCAAGGCTCCAATTCCTTGATACAGGATTACTAAATTATTCTCTTGGATGCCAGGATTTAATGATAGGATTGAAAGACCTTAGCAGTATAAACAGAGGAAGGATCTTACAACACATTATTTACCAACAGATTCAGGCTCAGAATCATACACCACTTTTTAAACCGTTATTCTGGGTAAGGGAAAAAGCAAATAGTAATGCAGAGGTTGACCTTGTATTCCAACATGGAAAGTTTTTAATCCCTGCTGAAATAAAATCAGGTATGCATGGCACCCTCAGATCACTGCATCAATTTATTGACAGAGTCAATCATCCTTACGCTATAAGACTATCAGCAAATAATTTTCTGGTCGAAAAAGTCAGAACCCCAGGAGGTACTCCATATTTTCTGATGAATCTTCCATACTATGCTTCATCTAAGATTGCAGAATATATCAGCTGGTTTGTTGAAAACTATTAGGTGAATTCACGTATCCTCACGCCACATACCGCATCCGCCAGTGGGCGGACAGCAAACCACAAACCTCTTGCCGCGTACCGCGTACCTCGTACCGCATACCCCTGCTTTTCCGCCCTGTTCCCTGAGCCTTCATCGTGGGTTCTTCGCCCTGCGCCCCGAGCCCTGAGCCCTTAGCCTCTCTTCCTATATATATACCAATATGCCAGCGGTATAAAGAACAAACTAACCACCGTTCCGAGCGACATACCCCCAACCAGCGCCAACGCCATCGGCCTTTGCAGCTCAGCACCCATCCCGTTGCTGAACAGCATTGGCGCAGTACTTATCAACGACGCCATGGCAACCATAAGTATTGGCTTCAGACGCCTTGCCCCTGCCGTGTAAATAGCTTTAACAAGACCCACGCCCTCTGCCCTTAAATTATTGATCGTATCCACTTTAAGGATCGAGTCATTTATTATTACTCCCGACATTACTACCAGACCGATCATCGTCATGATGTTTATTGTCCCGCCCCAAAGCAATACCAGCAAAAGTGCCCCGGCAATATCAATCGGGATCTCGAGAAGTACTATTAACGGCTGGGTGAGAGACTCAAACTGCGCCGCCAGGATGAAAAACAATAATAACAGCGATACTGCCAGAATAATTGATAACTCCCTGAATATCTTCTGACCGGTGATAAGAGAGCCGCTGAATTTTACATCCATGAATGAAGCTGAACTCACAATATTCTTTATCTCCGATGTAACAGCTGATGGCTTATTCGTTGATATATTAAATGTTACCGGGACATATTCCCCATCAGTACCTCCTTTGATTACTTTGTAGTCATGCACACGCTCAACCTTTACAATCTCACTTAACGGGATCGGGATATTTGATTTATTCATCACAAACTCAGATGCAAGAATATCACTTACCTGTTTTTCCCTGCCAGACAGTACAATAGGCAATAATTCTGAAGATGCCCTTAGCTCTCCGATCTCATTCTTATTCAATGCTGTCTTAAGCCTTGTGTAAACAGAATTGTGGGTAACATCATATAATAACATCTTATCAGGATCAAGCTTAAGGATTATCTTGTCTTCAATCTGGGGAGATGAGATACCTGCTTCCGGCCACCTGGCTTTCAGCCTGTCAATAAGATTAATCAGTGTGTCAACAGGCGGAACCTGCTTCTGCTTCATCAAGCTGACCTCTGCCACCAGGGGAACCTCTGAAGCAGAGAATATCTTTTCGAAAATATTCTGCTGTGCTGTTACATTTATGAGTGCACCGGGGTAGTTCTTTTCAATAAAATCGTAACAGTTCTTTCCAACCTGATCCTTAACCCGGAAATCTTTTGCCTTGATATAAACCCTTGCCTGGGTGTATGACTGATCATAGTCGCGGTTAAAAAGAAACTGTTGCTCGCCAATGAATGAGTTAGTCTGATCTGTCATTCCCCTGCTTTCCGAAAGCATCTCATTCACCCTCTTAAGGTTCTCTGAAAGATCAATATTCTCGTTCCAGTCTACACTAACGATCAGCTCATCCTGCCTTACTCGCGGGAACTTCTCCTTCTCCATTGTCATGAAAAGCCATACCATCCCCAATATTATCAGTAAGAACGTGAACATTACACCTCTCTTATATCTGAAAAAGAAGTTCATCCCTCCTTCGTAAGTCTCTTCAAGACCTTTAAGGCTCACTTTCTTTACAAACCGGGCAAGAGCCCCCTCCCGTCCGTTCCTGTAAAGCAGATAATAGATTGTGGGCAGGAGTGTTATGCCAACCAGCAACGAAACACCCTGACCTATTGTTATTGCGATTGCCTGGTCGTAGAATATTGCTCCGGACATTCCGCTGAGGAAGATCAGAGGAATGAATACGGCACATGTTGTAAGTACTGAAGAAATAAGAGGTGTGATAATTTCATTTGTCCCTCTCACGCAGGCGTCCACCAGCGACAATCCTTTATCTATCCATTGCGTTATGTTCTCGATCACCACAATGGAGTTGTCAATCATCATACCGATGCCAAGTATCAGGCCGGCAAGAGAAATGATATTGATTGACAGATGCACCACATAAAAAAGCAGCAGGCTGATCACCAGTGTTGCAGGAATGCTGAACCCAATAATAAATGGCGATTTTGCATCCTTCAGAAAAAAGAACATCAGCAGAAAGGCAAGCACACCTCCCTGAAGAAGGTTCTGTTTGAGGTTTGAAAGTGAATAATCGAGAAGCCTGGTCTGGTTCTGGGATATCCTGAATTCCATCTGCGGATAATCTTTCCTGAAGAGGTTGATCATCTCCTCCATTTTTGATTCGAGCGCTGCCATCTTTGAGGTTGACTCCTTGATGATTGCAAGCGATACAGCTCGCTTTCCGTCAGAATAATATTCCCCGCGCGGCCTTTCCTGTCTTATCCCTACCTCGGCAAAATCCTTTAGCTGTACTATCCTTACACCCGATTTGAAATATATATTTTTTACATCATCAAGCTCTTTAAGATATGAGCTGAACTCCAGGTTATAAAGATATTTTCCGTTCTTAACCAGTATGCTGCCTATATTGATATTATTCAGCCCGACTACGCGTGTTATCTCATCATTTGTTATATAAAGGCTTTTCATCTTCTTCTGGTCGGGCGATATATATATCTCCCTTTTGATCTGCCCGGTAATATCGGCCATCCCGACTTCAGGTAGCTGTTCGATCCTCTTTCTTATCACTGTCTCGGCAAACTCGCTCAGCTCC
>JAHEYW010000200.1 GCA_023251395.1 Bacteroidales bacterium | reverse complement strand
CAGAAATAAGGAAAGTGTTAGTTTTGTTTTCATGACAGTCAGGTTTTAGGTGTTCAGAAACAAAAAGTTTAGCTATCAGTTCAACACATATATTATTTGCAAGTTAAGATATTTTGAAATTCATGTCAAGTTTAATTGTAAGTTAATGTATAAGAGCAACATCCAAAAATATTAAAAAAAGAACTTCTCAGGCTTTATTTTAGATTGCATGGAATACCGGTTAATAATAAAACAACTTGAGCTAAATAAAGTTCAAAAACTAAAAATGAAAAAAGAATTAATTGTCAGCTTGTGAATTTTATTATTTTACTGTTGATGTTTCCGTTTTTCTTTGCATGCTGACAACAAATACACCGGTAAATATGAGTAAGGCCGAGATTATCATAACAAAGTCAACATGATCCTGCCCAAGAAGCGAAGCCAGGTAGGCTGCAACAACTGGTTGCATATAGGTATATGTGCTCACAATTGTCGGACTAAGCCTTTTCAGACTAACCGACAGAAGTAGATACCCCAGAAATGTAGCACCAACCAGGATAAAAACTATACAAAGCCAACCATTAAATGATATTGTTGTCCAATTCATTGTTGTCAGGTCATTGTATCCAACTGGAATATTTATTACCATTCCGAAAAGAAAAACCCATTTCATAACGGTCACAGGATGATATTTCTCAAGCATTCTTTTTATAATAACAGTGTAGAAGGCCCAGCTGATCGTGTTAATAAGTGTCAGAATATCACCAATAAATGTCGAACTACCGAGATCGGGTGTACCATTCTGAAGGATCAGCATCAATACTCCAAAAAGTCCCAGAGCCAGACCAAATCCTTTCATAAAGGATATGTATTCCTTGAGGATAATAGCTGCAAAAATGAATGCAAAGATCGGATTTGTGGAAACTAATATCGAAGAGTTGATCGGTGAAGTTAAATTTAGTCCGGTAAGGAACAAAATCTGGTTTATTACCACCCCGAAAAGAGCACATCCACACAAATAGAAAATATCTTTCAATGGGACTTTTTCCCTTGGTATAAATAAACCTGCCATCCAAAACAGAATTGTGGCTGAAACACTTCTTAAGGCCACTAAAGCATACGGACCTATACTTTCAGGCATTACGGCTTTTGCAATGATATAGTTCAAACCATAAATCAGGTTAGCAGCTATAAGCGCAATATGAGCCCAGGTCCTTTGAAATTTTCTTATCATAGAATTCAAAGTGCAAAAGTATTCAAATTTTGGTCATGGAATACTTATAAGTAATAAGGTGGAAGGAGAAAGGGAGAAAGAGAGAATGAATGAAGGGGAGAAATGAAGAGCTTGCACAGATTATTTCTTTTCTTCAGGAGAGGCGGTTCTTATAGTCAGAATATGTAAACTTCTTAAGCAGTTTGAACTTATTATCCTGTGTCCAGATTCCAATTGAGGGATGCTGAACCCCGTTGAACGTGGTTGTCTTTACCATTGTATAATGGATCATATCTTTAAAAACGATCAGGTCTCCAGGTACCAATGCATTATCAAAAGACCAGTCTCCGACAAAATCACCCGACAGGCATGAGTTACCGCCCATCCTGTATACTGGTTTTCCGCTGACTGGATCGGTTGCACCAATAATTCCTGGTTTATATGGCATTTCCAGACAGTCAGGCATATGTGCTGTAAAAGATACATTCAGAATAGCTGTTTTGATTCCTCCGTTCTCAACAATATCTTCAACAGTCGAAACGAGTTCACCTGTCTCCCATGCAAATGCACTTCCTGGCTCCAGAATAACATGAAGACCTGTTCTTTCCCTGAACCTCCTGATAACTGTGATAAGATGTTCAGTATTATAATCGCTTCTGGTCATAAGATGCCCCCCTCCCATATTTATCCATTTGATCTGATTGAAATGATGTCCAAATTTCTTTTCAACGACTTCAAGGATTTTTTCGAGAGTGAATGAATCTGATTCAAACAGAACATGAAAATGAAGTCCTTCAACCCCTTTCGGAAGAATGCTACCCAGCTCAGCTGCCGTGATACCAAGTCTTGATCAGGGAGAGCAGGGATTATATAATCCATGACTTATTTCTGAATATTCCGGGTTGATCCTTAAGCCAACTGATATTTTTTTAGAATATCTATCGACTTTTTTCGAAAATTTATTATACTGGTTAAGTGAATTGAAAGTTATGTGAGAGCTGTATTTTAGTATACTGCTAAATTCTTTATCATAGTAAACAGGACTGTATGTATGAGCTGGCGAACCAATCTCCTCAAAGCATAACCTCGCTTCGCTTACTGAACTGGCTGCAGCTCCCGAAACATATTCTTTCAGGATATCAAATACCCCCCACATTGCAAATCCTTTGAATGCAAGAATAATCTCGGCTCCGGATTTATCAGATACATTTTTGATAAGAGCAAGGTTTCTGCGGAATCGCTCTTCATCAATAACGTAACAGGGGGATGCTATTTTATTATAATCTATTGCCATCTTACATTTTCTTTTGCCCCCCATCTCCCCTAAAGGGGGGATAAAACTGCATTATAGTTGTAGTTCTGTTGGAAATACTGCATTATCGCCCCTTTAGGGGAGATGCCCGCCAGATGGCGGGCAGAGGGGCCATTATACAGCATCTTGCAAGGCCTGTCTCCTGTTACACCTCCAGATCGACATTGTGCAACTCGACCCATGGCAGGCCCAGTTTATTCAGCTCTTCCATAAAAGGATCGGGATCAAACTCTTCAACATTGTGTACTCCAGGTTTCTTCCAGATCCCCTTCAGATACATCATTGCTCCGATTGCAGCCGGAACTCCCGTGGTATAACTTACACCCTGTGCTCCAGTCTCAGCATAGGCTGCTTCGTGACTGCAATTGTTATATATATAATACGTCCTTTCCTTACCATCCTTCAGCCCTTTAATCCTGCAGCCGATTGAAGTCTGTCCTTTATAATTTTCACCAAGCTCACCCGGATCGGGAAGAACTGCCTTAAGGAATTGAATAGGTACAATTTCAATACCGTTATAAATTATCGGAATAATTCCTGCCATTCCAATATTTTGAATTACCCTCAGGTGCGTAAGATATTCCTGACCAAAAGTCATCCAGAACCTCGCCCGTTTCAGAGATGGATAATTTTTAACCAGTGACTCAAGTTCTTCATGGTAAATGACATAGGATTCCTTGGGACCAATTTCAGGATAATTCAATGGTTTATGAATTTCGTGAGGTTCGGTTGTTACCCATCGCCCATTCTCCCAGTATTTTCCCTTCTGGGTCACTTCCCTGATATTAATTTCTGGGTTGAAATTTGTGGCAAAAGGTTTTCCGTGATCACCAGCATTGCAATCAACAATGTCGAGATACTGCATCTCATCAAAGTGATGTTTGGCTGCATATGCTGTAAAAATAGAAGTTACACCCGGATCAAATCCGCAACCAAGTATAGCAGTTATTCCGGCCTTTTCATATCTTTCCCTGTAAGCCCACTGCCAGCTATATTCGAACTTTGCCACTTCGGGTGGTTCATAATTTGCAGTATCAAGGTATGCTACACCAGTCTGAAGACAGGCATCCATAATATGCAGATCCTGATATGGGAGGGCAACATTTACCACAATATCTGGTCTGAATGATTGGATAAGATGGACAAGTTCCTGAACATTGTCAGCATTAACCTGTGCTGTTTTTATCCTGTTCCTTCCGATATGTTCAGCTATTTTGTCGCATTTTGATTTGGTCCGGCTTGCCAGTAGAATATCTGTGAAGACCTCCGGAATTGATGCCATCTTATGAGCAACAACTGTTCCCACTCCGCCTGCGCCTATTAATAAAACTTTTCCCATAGACTTTTTGGTTTATTATTCAAGTGATTGCAAAAATATTGAAATTCAGGTTATATCCAATGATATTTAGCTGATTTCACGGAACTGTTCTGACTGTTTTTGCAACATCAATATAATGCGGACCTGATCTTTTTAAGCCTGCTTAATAAACCGTATCACTAACAATAATTATCTTTGACTACTTTAAAAAAATAATGAAACTCATTAATCCACTGATCATCATCAGGATAATTGGCATTATCCTGTTCATCGAGACAATCTCATTCCTGCTGTGCCTTCCGGTGGCCCTGATTTATAATGAATCTGCCTGGCCTTTTGTTCTGCCGGCTTTAATAGCATTTTCAATAACGGGATTGTTATACTTTGTCTCAAAAAAAGCGGATATTTCTAAAGTAAGTACAAGAGACGGGTATATGGCGGTTACTCTTACCTGGCTGATATTTACTGCTATGGGGACTCTTCCATATATCTTCAGCGGATCAATTAATTCATTTGTGGATGCATTATTTGAATCGACTTCAGGATTTACAACTACAGGCTCTTCAATATTTACAGATGTGGAATCTCTGCCACACTCGATTCTTTTCTGGCGTAGTTTCACTCACTGGATAGGCGGATTCGGAATTATAGTTCTTGTGATCCTGATTCTCCCTTCATTGAGGGTAAACGGGTATCAGCTGTTTTCTATGGAATCATCAATGCAGGAGAAGATACATCCTCGCACCCAGGCAATAGGATTCAGAGTAATGTTCATTTATCTTGGGCTTACTCTATCGGAGATAGTCCTTCTCAGTTTGGGTGATATGAACTTCTTTGATAGTGTATGTCACACATTCGGTACTGTGGCTACCGGCGGCTTTTCAACCAGGAACATGAAGCTGGCAGCTTATTCTCATTACAGTCAGTATATCGTTATGATCTTTATGTTTTTAGCGGGTACCAGTCAGCTGGTCTACTATCATCTCTTCAAAATGAATTTCAAAAAAATCAGGCAGAATGAGGAGCTCATTTTCTATGCGGGGGTGGTAGTGTTCGCAGGTACTATTGCAACATCTCTGTTATTTTTTGACACATCAGGAACTTTTGAATCATCCTTCAGGAACGGATTCTTCCAGGTTATTTCAATAATCACATGTACCGGTTTCGCTTCAACAGATTACCTGTTATGGCCAGTTGCTGGTATATTACTTCTGTTTATTCTGATGTTTGCAGGTGGAAGCACCGGATCAACCAGTGGGGGAATAAAAATGGCAAGACATCTGGTTATTCTTAAGAACATAAAAAACGTATTTGTAAAACTGAGTCATCCAAACGCCATTTCACTTATAAAACTGAACAAGAGCGTTATAAGTGAGAACACAAATATTTCCATAATTTCATTCATTGCCCTCTACCTTTTTATTTTTGTTCTTGGGACACTGTTTGTTGTGGCAACAGGGGTTGATAATATTACTGCTGCAAGTTCTGTTGCAACATGTATGGCAGGTATAGGACCAGGAATGGGAACGGTAGGCCCGATGAGTAATTTTGCACATATTCCCGAAATAAGTAAAGTAGTACTCAGCCTGCTTATGATACTGGGAAGGCTTGAAATCATTACAGTCTTTACACTGTTTACCAGGACGTACTGGAAGAAGTAAGGCGAAAGGAAAAAGTAAAAAGGGAAAAGTAAAAAGTAAAAAGGTAAAAGTGAAAATCTTTATTTTGTTTTGAAATATCTCTGAACCAGCTCCAGGTTTTCGGGGGTGCCTATATCAGCCCAGAATCCTGAATCGTTCCGATAGGTAAAGATCTCATGATCATGTGCCAGTTCAAGGTAAAGTGAGGTTAGCGAATAAACGCCATCATGCATATAATTGAATATATCTGGTTCTAAAATATGAATACTTGAAAAGGCAATCTCTGATAAATTTTCTTTTGGAATCCCGGTAAGAATTTCCTCACCAGTCGTCCTGTTATACCAGCCTCTGATCCGGCCCGATTTATCAATAAGGTAAACTCTGGTTGCAGGTCTGTTTCGAACAGCAAGAGTTGCAAGACCTTTTTTTTCAAAATGATAATTAAACATCGCACCGATATCGAGGTCTGAAATAATATCCACATTATGGATAAGAAATGGTTCTTTTCCAAAAAACTTTCTTGCATTGAATAATCCTCCCCCTGTTTCAAGGAGTCTTTTCCGTTCATCAGAAACAGTAATTTTAAAACCCTTGCTAATGAGAGAATCTATTTCCTGCATCATCATATCTGCAAAATGATGGACATTTACAATAATGTCATCAAATCCATACAAGGTACATCTTTCAACGGCTATCTGCAGCATTGTCTTACCGTTTATCATGACAAGTGCTTTAGGAATTGATTCAGTAATTTTCCCAAGTCTTGTTCCAAGACCGGCTGCAAATATCATTGCTTTCATAAGAACCCTAAGTACTATAAATCAATAGTTTTCCTTCAATTTACCACATGCATCTTCTTATCCTTACCTGATCTCATGATGAAACAACAGTACCTCCACATTCTTTTTTCCTTTAAGCATGGAAGATAACATATCAGCACAGTAGACTGACCGGCGGCGGCCTGTGACACAACCGAAACAAACCCTGATTGAACTGGTTTTTCCTATTCCGGAGGATTCAAGAGACCCTGTAATCAAATGATAAGCGTTCTCAATCATTCCCTGTATGTCCTTTTTC
>JAHEYW010000199.1 GCA_023251395.1 Bacteroidales bacterium | reverse complement strand
TAAGAGAAAAGACGGGCAGACTGTTTTTGCAGTTTACCCTGATGCAGTAAATATTTACCTCCCGAAGGGAACAAAAGGAACAAAAGGGGGATTTGCGATAGGTGGTTTTGATGGGTCAAAAGCTGATCCACAGGATTATTTCAGGGTTACAGCTGACAGCATAAGGATGTATATTGATAAGACGCCGAACCTGACAAAAGGAGGCACTAAAGGAGGTTTTGCTATTGGCGGGTTTGATCAGACAAAGGGCTGGAAGCAGGAATTGTTTACAGTCAGCAAGGATAGTGTGAGGGTATATATTGACAGAACTCCCTCTGTTGGCAAAGGTACAACCAAGGGAGGCTTCGCAATTGGTGGTTTTGATGAAGCAAAAGGGTGGTCCGGGTATCAGGATCTTCTGACAGTCAGTAACGATAGTATCCGAATGTATATAGACAGAAACCCTGCCCCGGGCAAGGGAACTCAGAAGGGGGGATTTGCAATAGGAGGGTTTGATGCTGCAAAAGGAAGTCCTACTTCAAATTATATGAATATGACTCCTTCTAATTATTTCATAGGTGAAAATAGCGGATTACGAAATAAAACCGGAAAACTGAATTCATTTATGGGTTATGAAGCAGGAAAGTATAATACTGATGGGACCAGAAACGTTTTCCTGGGCTTTCATGCAGGTTACTCAAATGATACAGCATCATATAATGTTTTCCTGGGAACCGAGTCAGGATTATCAAACATAAACGGTCACTTTAATACATTTATGGGGTATCAGTCAGGTTATAATAATTATAATGGTGATAATAATGTCTTCCTGGGGTATAAGGCCGGATATAGTAATTCAAATTCATTTAATAACGTCTTTATTGGTTACCAGTCGGGTATGACTAATTATGACGGGTATGATAATGTGTTTTTAGGATCTCAATCAGGTGAGGCTAATTCAACCGGAGATAATAATGTATTTATTGGTAAGCTGGCTGGTAACGCAAATCAGGGAGGTGGGGCAAACGTAATTATGGGTCAGAGGGCAGGCTTAAAGAACACGTCACGTTCATTTAACCTGATGTTCGGTAACCAGGCTGGTCACGAGAGTACTGAAGGGAATTATAATGTCTTCCTTGGTGAAAGTGCGGGATTTGGAAATATTAACGGAAATGATAATGTTTTCCTTGGTACATCAAGCGGATATAGTAATAATTCCGGGTCGAGTAATGTATTTCTGGGTTACAAGGCAGGATATACTAACCAGGCCAGCAATAATGTATTCCTTGGCTATCAGAGTGGGTATTTTAATTCTGCAGGTAGTGATAATGTAATTCTAGGTAATAATGCCGGCTACGGTAATAATGGTAATTTCAATCTTATGATTGGGAATGAAGCAGGTTACTCAAATACATCAGGTATGTATAACCTATTTCTTGGATATCAAAGCGGTAAAGGGAATATCTCTGGAGAGAGTAATGTATTTCTTGGATATTTAAGTGGGCTTAGTAATGATTATGCTACTGATAATGTGTTTATTGGAAATAGTGCAGGAAAAAACACAAAAGGCGAAATATCAACAGTCAAAGGGTCATACAATGTATTCATAGGATCAGCTAGTGGAATTTCAAATACTTTTGGTCATGAAAATATCTTTATCGGTTTCTGTGCAGGAAATAGTAATACGACAGGATCGTTCAATACATTTATTGGAAGATACGCCGGAATTTCAAACAAAGTTGGAGGCAGTAATATTTTTATGGGGAATTATGCTGGAAAATCGACCGATGCTTCTAATAATATTTTTGTTGGTGAGACTGCTGGAGAAAATAATACATCAGGAACCAAAAATATTTTTATAGGTAATCAAAGTGGGCAGAATAATATTTTGGGTTCATCAAATACATATCTTGGATTGAACAGTAGTATGAGTAATGAGGGATCTAATAACGTTAGTATAGGGGAATATGCCGGCACAAATCAGCCAGGAGGTGATAATAATGTATATATTGGAAGTGGAGCGCGAAGATATTCTACAGCTACAGCATCAAATAATGTTATGATCGGAAGAAAGGCAGGAGAGAGTGCAACTGGTTCTGGTAATGTATTTATCGGATATTTTGCCGGTGGTGGTGAGACTAATTCCAACAGACTCTATATTCATAATAATTCTTCATCTGCACCGTTGATCTATGGTGAATTTGATAATCAGATAGTTACGTTTTATGGGAAAGTGGGGATTTTTAATAACAACCCTACGTACCAATTTGATGTCATTGGAAATGCTAGGATCCTTTATGATACATATCTTGCTTCAGCATCAGGAAATGTAGGTATTGGAGCTCTTACAGCATCCTATAAACTAGATGTAACAGGGAATGCAAGGACAACAACTGACACCTGGCTTGCTACATCTTCCGGAAACGTTGGGATAGGTGCCACCTCCGCTTCATTTAAGCTCGATGTAACAGGGACTGCGCGGACAACAGCCGATACATGGCTGGCAACTGCTTCCGGAAATGTTGGTATAGGCGTAACATCAACCACCTATAAGCTTGACGTAAGCGGATCTGCAAGGACAACATCCAATACTTATTTAGCTACAAGTTCAGGAAATGTTGGTATTGGTACAAGCACCCCTTCTTATAAACTGGATGTTTCGGGTACTGCAAACCTGAATAATGGCATCGGTTCAGGTATCGCAATGAAAGTTAATGGATCAGAAGCCCTCTGGTTTAATGGTAGCTACTTTGCCTGGGGGTACGGTGATGGTAGTTCTACATATAATCACTTTGCCAGACCTGTTACTATTGGTGTACTTAACCCTGAGACAAATTATTTTCTGGAACTTCCTAACGATGGAACAAAAAAGGCCAAAGCTTATGCATGGGATACTTATTCTGACGCGAGAGTTAAAACCGATCAGGAAGAGCTAATTTATGGTCTTGATGCGGTATTGAAATTCAAACCGAAACAATATATACAGCATAATTCAGAATTCAATAACAATGAACTAGTGTTGGGGGATGGGGAAAAAACCATAGGCCTGATAGCCCAGGAATTGTATAATGTTATTCCGGAAGCTGTCACTAAACCATTAGATGAAGAGCATCATCTTTGGAGTATCAACTATAACAAGATTGTACCTATACTTGTAAAAGCTATTCAGGACCAACAGAACATTATTAATAAACAGGATGATGAACTACAGTCACTTAAGAAAGAAGTTGAACAAATAAAATCCCTCTTGACTAAATCCGGTACTAAGTAAAACTGTTTGGAGATTTGATCCTTTAGCCCCGAAAATTTGGTCGGGATTGCGAAGATTTGTTCTTCTTCCTGATGCCTGACGTCAGTGGCCTATCTGTCAATAACCCCTGACCCGATCAGCTCGTCATCCTCATACCATGCTGCGAATTGCCCGGATGCGATGCCTCTTTGTAATTTGTTGAATATTAGATATATGCCATCAGTCCTTTTGTATAGCCTTGCTTTTTGGAGAGGCTGACGATACCTGATCCTGACAAGATAATCCCTTGCTTCTCCTTCCTCCATCCTTAGATCAGTTCTGATCCAGTGTATCTCATTATTCCTGATAAATAGCCCCTTGCGATACAATCCCGGATGTGACTGCCCTTCTCCAACATAAACAATATTTTTCTCAACATCTGTTGCAATTACAAACAACGGTTCCTTATGACCACCAATATTTATCCCTTTCCTCTGACCAATAGTGAAGAAATGAGCCCCGTTATGTTTCCCTATTACCCTGCCTGAAGTGGATTTAAATTTATGCGGTTCAGCCAACTGCTGCAATAACGCATCCGGTACATCAATACCTGTTAGAATTTTCTTTTCAACTCCTTCAACCCCCTCAACCTTTTCAACTCCTTCAACTATCTCAACAATGTCTCCTTCCTTCGCCTTAAGCTTCTGCTGCAGGAAGGTAGGCAGATGTACCTTTCCCACGAAACATATACCCTGTGAATCTTTTCTCCTGGCCGTAGGTAATTTTAGATCTTCAGCGATCTTACGAACCTCCGGTTTTATTAGGTCACCTATTGGGAAAAGGGAATAAGCAAGTTGCTGCTGACTCACCTGGCATAGAAAATAACTCTGGTCCTTGTTTTCATCTTTTCCTGCAAGAAGCTGATAAATATGAGTACCCTTAGAATTTACCTCTCCCTTGCGGCAGTAATGCCCAGTCGCTACAAAATCACCTCCAAGTTTTCTGGCTTCTTCAGCAAATGAATCAAATTTAATTTCCCTGTTGCAGAGTACATCAGGGTTGGGTGTTCTACCTTTTTCATACTCTGAAAACATATAATCAACTACTCTCTGCCGGTAGGGTTCACTTAAGTCAACAAAATGAAACGGGATTTCAAGTTTCTTAGCTACCATCTCAGCAAACATCAGATCATCCTCCCAGTGGCAGTCACTCTGGATCAATCCTGTTGTGTCATGCCAGTTGCGCATGAATAAACCAGCAACATCATATCCCTGCTGTTTGAGTACCCATGCAGCAACGCTGGAATCTACACCGCCTGATAGACCGACAATTACCCTTTTTTTCATCCGTTGCAAATTTAATCAAATTAACGAAACGAATCGAGAATGGGTGAAGGGGAGAAAGGGAGACTTAGTGACAAAGAGACTCTTTACATGTATTTTAAATCGAATAAATTTCCCTTAAATATATCTCCAAGAAAAAAAAGATTCTGACGAAATTCGGTAACTTTATCCAGATATGAATACAGGTATCCTAACCAAATACAGTGCTTCTGCAGGTTCCGGGAAAACAACAGAACTCACCAGGAGATTTGTAACAAAACTATTCATATCCCCATATTACTACAGGAAGATCCTGGCGGTTACCTTTACAAACAAAGCTGCAGCAGAGATGAAGGGAAGGATTCTGAAGCAGCTCTGGCTGATCGCTTCCGAGAAAAAAAATCCGGATATAGAAATGCTCTCTGCAGTTACAGGTAAAACCAACGAACAAATTAAGTCGGAAGCCGGTAAGATCCTCATAAATATTCTTCATGATTACTCGAGGTTTTCTGTCGGGACAATCGATAGTTTCTTTCAGAAGGTTCTAAAAGCTTTTTCACGCGAATCCGGACTTCAGTCTGGGTACCTGATTGAACTTGACCATTCAATGATCCTTTCCGAAGCAGTTGATGCATTATTGTCCGATCTGGATAATGATAAAGAGTTGCTTTCATGGGTCACTGAATTTGCTGAGGAGCGAATCGGAGAGGGTAAAAACTGGAATATTAAGAATGAGATATTGAACCTCTCAGAAGAGCTTTTTAAGGAGCAGTTCAAATTGCTTCCGCTGATTGAAAAAGAGAAACTTTCCGATCGTAATCTGATGACAGATTATGTCAGCAAACTTAAACAGCTCAGAAAAAACTTTTCAGATCATCTTCATACTTCAGCCCATACGATCATAAAACTTCTTGATCTGTACGGGGTTACTAATGAAATGTTTTTCCAGGGTAAAAAAGGTATACCTGCATTTATTAAAAAAATATCTCAGAAGAAGATAGATACAACTGATTTCCTTAACAGCTATATTCAAGAAGTACTTGAAAACCCACCTAAATTTTTTACAAAATCATCACTTGAGCTTGCAACTGCACTCGAAAACGGCCTTGAAACTGAAATTGTATCCGCAGTACGATATTTCAATGAAAATCAGATTATTATCAATACAGCAGATGCGATTCTGTCGAATATCTACACACTTGGAATCTTGTCTGATATTCTGAAAAATATCCACGAAATAACAACAGCTGAAAACAGATTCCTGCTGTCAGACGCCGGTGAATTACTGTTCCTTATTATAGGAAATGATCAGACTCCTTTCATTTATGAGAAAATTGGCAATTACTTCGACAATTACATGATTGACGAATTTCAGGATACTTCTGCGATTCAATGGATGGATTTTAAGCCACTGATCAATAATAGTATGGCCGAAGGTAATGATAATCTGGTGGTGGGAGATGTCAAACAGTCGATTTACAGGTGGAGAAACAGTAACTGGAAAATATTCAATGAAATAATTGATAGTGAAATAGGAAAAAACAGAATAAAAACTTTAAAGCTTGATAAAAACTACAGGAGCAGAATAAATCTGATCTCATTTAATAATTCTCTTTTTTCAGTAATCCCTGAAATACTTGACCAGAGTTTTGCCAACAAAACTCATAAATTATCTGACCTGTATGTTGATGCAACGCAGGCGTCTGGCGGAAACAAAGAGGGAGGGTTTGTGAATATCGAGCTTATTACTGAAACCGACGAAGCAAATTTCACCAAAATTGTATTGGAAAAACTCCCAGGGATTATCTCAGGTTTACATAAAAATGGTTACAAAGGTTCAGATATTGGTATTCTGGTTCGCAGGAATAGCGAGGGAGCAGCGATTTTAAAACATATGCTTGATTATAAATCAACTTTCCCTTCTTCACTAAATCAAGAAGTCCCATTTGAGTTTATCTCAAATGAATCACTTATACTTGATCAGAACCCGGCTATCAGGTTTATTCTCTCTCTGATCAGATGGATTTATAATCCTGAT
>JAHEYW010000198.1 GCA_023251395.1 Bacteroidales bacterium | reverse complement strand
GAAGAGACTTCAGTCAGAACTGATGGATAAACATGTGAGCCCCAGGAAGTTGCTGAATATCAGTACACACCTTAATGAAAAAACTCTCACAATAGGGTTTGCCAGACGGTTTGCGACTTATAAACGTGCCCATCTTCTTTTCAGGGATCTCGACAGGCTTGAGAAAATTGTTAATGATCCTGAAAGACCAGTACAGTTTATTTATGCAGGAAAAGCGCATCCGAATGATGGCGGAGGACAGGACCTTATCCGCAGAATTAATGAAATATCGCAAATGCCTCAGTTTTCAGGAAAAGTTATATTCCTGGAAAACTACGATATCGATATGGCAAAATTTCTGGTGCGCGGAGTAGATATTTGGCTAAATACCCCAACCCGGCCTATGGAAGCATCCGGAACCAGCGGAGAAAAAGCTGTGATGAATGGGACCCTGCATTTCAGCGTACTTGATGGCTGGTGGGTTGAAGGATATCATGCATTTGCGGGTTGGGCACTTCCAAAGAAAAGGACATTTGCAAACCAGGATCTGCAGGATGATATTGACGCCGAAACAATCTATAATATGCTTGAAAATGAGATTGTACCTGCATATTATTCGTATAATAGCCAGGGTGTGCCTGCAGAATGGATAAGCCTTATTAAGAACAACATGGTTCGCATTGCTCCGGAATTTACAATGAAGCGACAGATAGATGATTACTTCGAGAAATATTATATGAAGCTCTGGGAAAGAAGCAAATACATGTATGCAAACAATTTTGAAAAAGCAAAAGAATTGGCAGAATGGAAGAAGCTAATTATTCATGAATGGGATAATATTGAAGTACTTAATTATAGTTTTCAGAAACCCAAAGAAAATGTGTACAGATCAGGGCATGATTATAAGGCTGAAATTGCTTTGAACGTCAATAATATTCCTAAGGAAAATGTTGGAGTGGAATTCATAATCACTCACATGCTGAAAAATGGGGAGCATGAATTTGTGGCAAGCAGGGAATTTACTCTGGTTAGTTGTAAAAGCGGGAAATGCCTTTTCAGGGTTCATATGGTCCCTGAAAAGGCGGGAACATTCTTCTATGGAATTCGAATCTATCCGAAGCATAAAGATCTTCCGCACAGGCAGGATTTCTCACTTTTGAGGTGGATTGATTAGAGATCTGTTACCTTTCTTGTGGTCTGTTTTTTGAACACAATTGCTGTTCTGGCAGGCAGGTATAAATAAAGATGAAAAGGCATATTGATTGTCTGTTTCTCCGATTTTCTCATTGAGGAATAGATAACCGACCTGTCGAGCCTGTTGAATCCTCCGAATTTTGGATCATCTGTTTCCAGGATAATTTTAAATTTTCCTTTCACAGGAATGCCATAATCTGTATATGATCGTGAAGGATGAAAATTAAAAACAAAGAGATAATCACCTCTGAAGAAAGCAATGATTTTATCCTCATTAATTTCCATGATCCGGAAAATGCCTTTCTGCCCTAAAAGATCATTATGGTTATTAAGATAAAGCATTTCCCTGTCGAATTCTGCGAGGAAATGATATTTGAGATTTTTGTTCTTTGCAAGATTCCATAATCTCCTTGCGTATTTAAAACTCCATTTGTTGCCTTCTCTTGGGAAATCGATCCATTCTGGGTGTCCGAACTCATTTCCCATGAAGTTAAGGTAACCGCCTCCGGACGTTGCAAATGTCAGAAGCCTTATCATTTTGTGCAGGGCGATGCCCCGGTCAACCACAAGATTATGATAGTCATTGCTCATGCCGGTATACATATCTGCGTCTATCATTCTGAATATTAGTGTTTTATCGCCAACAAGAGCCTGGTCATGTGATTCACAGTACGATATAACCTTTTCTTCAGGACGGTGTTGTGTGAGCTCATGGACGAGAGCTCCCATATCCCATTGTTCGTCAACAGTATCCTTCACTAATTTTATCCAGTAATCAGGTACACCCATCGAAAGTCTGTAATCAAATCCAATTCCCTTTTCTCTGACAGGTGCTGCAATTCCCGGCATCCCGCTCATTTCTTCGGCGACAGTAATTGCTTCAGGTTTAAATAAATGGATCAGTTTGTTAGCCAGATACAGGTAGGTAAGTGCATCGGTATCCTGGGCATTATTAAAATATTCATCATAGGACACAAAGTTTTTACCAAGTCCATGGTCATAGTATATCATGCTTGTGATACCATCAAACCTGAAGCCATCAAACATATACTCTTCGAGCCAGTAACGGCAGTTTGACAACAGGAAATGAAGAACCTTTTCCTTCCCGTAATCATAACACAGTGAATCCCAAGCTATATGATTTCTTCTTTCATTATTATGGAAATAGAGATCAGGTGAGCCATCAAACAATCCAAGACCTTCGTTGGTGTTTTTAACAGCATGAGAATGGACAATATCCATAATAACCTTTAAACCATATCCATGAGCTGTGTCAATGAGCTCCTTCAGATCGTCAGGCGTTCCAAATCTTGAGGAGGCGGCAAACAGGTTAGATACATGGTAACCAAATGATCCATAGAATGGATGTTCCTGGATTGCCATCAGCTGAACAGTATTATAATGTCCTGCGGCAATAAGAGGGAGAACATTCTGTGTAAACTCACGGTAGGTCCCTGTTTTTTCTTCCTCAGTGGCCATTCCTACATGGGCTTCATAAATAACAGGTGAAGTAATTTCAGGTTTAAAATTCCTGTTTTTCCAGACGTATGGTGTCCTGTTTTCCCATACCTGTGAAGAAAATATTTTTGTCTTGTCATCCTGAATTACTCTTGTTGCATAAGAGGGGATACGCTCACCGTATCCTTCATTCCAGTGAATTGCCAGTTTGTACAGATCACCATTCCTGAGTTTTTCTGATGGAAGAACTAATTCCCAGTCACCCGATGAGTTGATCTTCTTTAGTCTGAATATATCATTCTCCTTCCAAGAGCTGAAAGTCCCAATGATAAATATATCAGTTGCATTGGGAGCCCATTCTCTGAAAGTCCACAATTCATTTTCAAAGTGAAGTCCGTAATAATGATGACCACATGCAAAATCCATCAATGTTCCATCTCCTTTAAGCTCCTTTTCTTTCGAAATGCATTTAGCAATTCGCTCCTCAATTATGCCTGTGAATGGATTAAGCCACGGATCAGCTGAATAGAACGCTGATGAAGTCATAGTTAAAAGATATTATGGTAAAAGTAGTAAATCATTTCCATGCTTTTGTAATTTTGCCGGCAGATTTGCCTCATATGATAGTACATTACGGATATGAAAATCTTGAAATAAATGACCCGGTTGTAACGCTTGGCATTTTTGATGGTGTTCATATAGGGCATAAGGTTTTAATAGAAAGACTTGTCTCCAGGGCGCAAGGCATTGGTGGTGAATCAGTAATAATTACTTTTGATCCGCACCCAAAGAGCGTTCTGTCTGAGAACAATAAGCATCTCTTCTTTCTGACAACTCTTGAGGAGAAGAAAACTGTTCTTGAAGAGATGGGCGTTGACCATCTTATTATTGTACCGTTTGATCATGACCTTAGTAATAAGGAGGCATGCCAGTTTATTGAGGAGGTTCTTATCAGGAAGATCGGGACAAAATACCTGATGGCAGGATTTAATAATCGTTTTGGGAAAAAAGGAGACGGAGATTTCTCTGTTATAAGAAAATGCGCTGAATCTTTCGGAATTGTCGTTGAGCAGGTTGAGGGACTGAAATCCGATCTGGGTATAGTCAGTTCTTCTTTAGTAAGGGAAGAGCTATTAGCCGGTAACCTAGATAATGCAAACTTTCTTCTGGGGTACAGCTATTTTCTATCCGGGACTGTGTCACCAGGAAAGATGATCGGCAGGGAAATAGGATTTCCCACAGCCAACATTGTGCCTGAAAGTGAACATAAGCTTGTTCCCGGCGATGGCGTTTACGCTTGTAAAGTAATAATTGATGGATCTGTCTATAAAGGGATGCTTAGTATCGGAACAAATCCTACATTTAATTCGGATACCCGGACTATCGAAGTCAATATTTTTGATTTTGAAAAGGAAATATATAACCATAAAATAAAGGTAATATTTGTTAAGAGGCTTAGAGATATGAAAAAATTTATTGGTATTTCTGATCTTAAAGCGCAACTGGAAGAAGATAAATCGGCAGCTCTTATATTTCTGAGTACCAAATAAAATTTATTGTTACATTTGCATCCTGAAAACACAAAACTATGAATCATTTAATTGATACAATGCAATATAAAGTAAAAGATATCTCCCTGGCAGATTTTGGCAGGAAGGAGATAGAGATCGCAGAAAAGGAAATGCCAGGTTTACTTGCAATCAGGCATAAATATTCGAAAGAGAAACCTCTTAAAGGAGCAAGGGTTACTGGTTCATTGCACATGACCATTCAGACTGCTGTTCTGATCGAGACACTAAAGGAACTTGGGGCTGACGTACGCTGGGCAAGCTGTAATATATTTTCTACACAGGATCATGCCGCAGCTGCAATAGCTAAGGCAGGTATCCCGGTTTTCGCCTGGAAAGGTGAAACTCTTGAAGAGTACTGGTGGTGCACTGCTCAGGCTCTTGCTTTTCCCGATGGTATGGGGCCAAACCTTATCGTTGATGACGGGGGTGACGCATCTCTTCTTGTTCATCTGGGCTTTAAAGCAGAAAATGATGCTTCTGTTCTTGATAAGAAACCAGAGAGTAAAGAAGAAGGAATAATTCTTGAAACCCTTAAAGAGATACTCGCTGATGATCCTCAGAGATGGCACAGAACAGTTAAAGAGCTCAAGGGTATTTCAGAAGAGACCACGACAGGTGTTCACAGGCTTTACCAGATGATGGAGAACGGTGAACTGCTAGTTCCTGCAATAAATGTCAATGATTCAGTTACAAAGTCAAAATTTGACAATCTTTATGGTTGCCGTGAATCTCTAGCTGATGGTATTAAAAGAGCTACCGATGTAATGATTGCCGGGAAAGTAATCGTAGTCTGTGGCTATGGAGATGTAGGAAAAGGCTGTGCAAAATCCATGAGGTCATACGGTGCAAGAGTAATTATAACAGAGATCGATCCGATCTGCGCTCTTCAGGCAGCAATGGAAGGGTTTGAAATCAAACCTGTTGAAGATTGTCTTTCAGAAGGAAATATTTTTGTTACTGCTACAGGAAACAAAGATATCATCACTATCGACCATATGGCAAAGATGAAGGATCAGGCTATCGTTTGCAATATCGGCCACTTCGATAATGAGATCCAGATGGATAAGCTTAATGAATACAAAGGGATAAAACTAATAAATATTAAACCTCAGGTTGATAAATATCTGTTCCCTGATGGTCATGCAATATTCATTCTTGCAGAAGGAAGGCTTGTAAACCTTGGTTGTGCAACAGGACATCCCTCTTTTGTAATGAGCAATTCATTCAGTAACCAGACCCTCGCCCAGATAGATCTCTGGAAAAACAATTATAAGGTAGATGTTTACAGGCTTCCGAAATACCTTGATGAAGAAGTTGCAAGACTTCATCTCGATCAGTTGGGTGTTAAGCTGACGAGGCTTTCAAAGGATCAGGCAGAATATATCGGAGTAGATCAGAACGGACCATATAAACCGGATCATTACAGATACTAAAGGCGTAAGGCGCAAGGCGTAAGGCGTAACGATTCAAGGTTCAAGGTTTAAGATTCAAGGTTCAAGGTCCTGGACCGCACGCCGCGCTCAGTGCACCACGCATCTATCTTCTTTCTTCGGACTTCGGACTTCCGTCTTCTGTCTTCCGTCTTCAAATCGAATGCCATACATGAACGTACTGGCCGTTGAAAGAGGTTTTGTAATTTTTAAGCGGATATTTTCCCACACCTGAATAAGGTGAACCAAAGCCAGGGAGTGCATAAGTTGTTCCACAGCTGGGGCAGACAGCAAAAATACCGTCTATTTTAAGCTTTACACTCTTGCCATTAACTGCATAATCGTGAGGACACGTGCCATCATACGCATAAAAATCTTCCATTGTCGACCTGTAAACAATTACGCCGTTATTATTATAACCTGCTGCTGGGTATCCCCAGTTATTTGTTGTTGAGGTCACAATAACGGCGTTTCCGATTGCGTTGAGATTAAAGAATTCCGGATCACTCAGGTTAATTGTAAAATCAATATATACATTTGGAACTACATCATTCTTGCTTTTTGTACAACCGAAGCTCAAGAACAAAATAGCTGAAGCAAATAAAAAAAATACTATTTTTGGTTTTAGTTCCATTTTCACTATTGATATGAATTCCGGCAGCTAAATTAACGTTTTGCCGGAGATAATATTTTGTTACGGGCATGAACATGACAATTTTAAGACGTTTCGGGTTCCTTTTGTTTCTTATTTTACTTTTAAGTTCATCCAGTGAGGCGCAGTCCCCGAATAAGAATGGGCTTGGTCCGGCTCCCAAAAATGGAATTTTTCATATCTTCAAAGGTAAAGGAAAACAGAAGCCAAAATCCGTTGCAAAAATCAAGAGAGAACAGGATAAGAAGGACAAAAAGAAACAAGCCGAATATGCAAGGTCAGTTAAACAGAACCAGCAAAGGTCATATAA
>JAHEYW010000197.1 GCA_023251395.1 Bacteroidales bacterium | reverse complement strand
GCAGATAATTGTCGGAGTAATCGGGTGCATGGCAGAAAGGCTGAAAGAAAAGCTTCTGGAAACAGACAAACTTGTTGATATTGTTGTTGGTCCAGATGCATACAGGCAGCTTCCCTTGCTGGTAAATGAGGCAGAATCTGGTCATAAAGGGGTAAATGTTCTTTTGTCGAGAGAAGAAACATATGCTGACATCTCACCGGTAAGAATGGATATTAACGGTGTGACATCCTTTATTTCCATTATGAGGGGCTGCAATAACATGTGTGCATATTGTGTAGTTCCTTATGTCAGAGGTGCTGAAAGAAGCCGTGATCCTGAATCCATTATCACTGAGGCTCGTGATCTGCTAAAAAAAGGGTACAGGGAAGTCACTCTCATTGGCCAGAATGTTGATTCGTATAACTGGCAAAAAGATGGCAGGAAGATAAATTTCCCGTCGCTTCTTGAAATGGTCGCCCTGATAGACCCTGCACTTCGGGTGCGGTTTTCAACCTCCCATCCGAAAGACATGTCAGATGAGCTTTTGGAGACAATGGCGCGATACGAAAATATATGCAAGCATATTCACCTGCCTGCCCAAAGCGGAAGCAGCAGAATATTAAAGCTGATGAACCGTGAATATACAAGGGAATGGTACATGGATAGAATCTCAGCAATCAAAAGGATACTGCCCGACTGTGCCATTTCAACAGATATGATAGCCGGATTCTGCTCTGAAACTGATGAAGAACACCAGGAAACACTTTCGTTAATGGAATGGGTTGTATTCGATTTTTCATATATGTTCAAATACAGTGAGAGACCTGGTACAAAAGCCGCCAGAAAATATAAGGATGATATCAGCGAGGAAGTAAAAACTACCAGACTAAATGAAATTATTGCCTTACAATCAAAACTATCAGCCAAAAGCAAAAAAGCCGATATCGGGAAAATATACAGAGTACTTGTTGAGGGTACATCAAAAAGATCCCCTGAGTATCTTTATGGAAGAAACTCCCAGAATAAGGTTGTTGTCTTTCCCATGGAGAAAGCTGTGAAAGGTGATTATGTGAATGTTAAGATTGAAAGATGCACTTCTGCAACTCTTATCGGACATATAATTTGACCTGAAATATTTGTTGATTGTATGTAATCATTTTAACTTGCATCATTTTAAACTCTTTTCTGCCATGAAAACTAAAATTCTGTTATTAATTATTATTTCATTCTTGTCCGCAGGAATTTCTCCTGCCCAGAAAAGCCCCAAAAAAATTGTAATTACTGGTTATGTTTTAGATGCAAACCAAAAACCGGTTTCTGATGCAATGATATTTATTGATAACGTAAAGACAGATGTAGTGACCAATGAAAAAGGCTATTACCGTATCAAAACAAAAAGCAGTGCCAAAACTATCTCGGCAATTTCTTTTCTTAATGGCCTCTCGGAAGCACCACTTGAAGGTAAGAATATAATAAACCTTACAATGAAAGTTGCCGGAGCTGCAAGTACCAAAGGAGTACCTGAGCAATCAGGAGATGAAACCGTGAATGTTGGTTACGGGTCAGTAAAGAAGAAAGATCTGACAACTGCTGTGGGTAAAGTAAATGGAGAGGAGATGGATTATTCTTCCTTTAAAGACATTTACGAAATGATTCGTGGAAGAGTACCCGGAGTTCTTGTAACAGGCACAAAAATACGTATCAGGGGTGAATCTTCTATTAATGCCAGCAATGATCCTCTTCTTGTTGTAGATGGTATTGTCGTTCAATCGATTGATAACATAGCTCCAAGAGATGTAAAATCTATTGATATACTCAAAGGATCAGCTTCAGCAATTTATGGATCAAGGGGCAGCAATGGCGTGATTCTGATTACCCTTCGTTCCGCAATTGATAAAGAATAAGAACCTATTTATTTTTGTCCTTTCTGATATTTAACATCAACTCATCTAACTGCTGATCTGAAATTGGAGCAGGCGTATCAATCATGACATCTCTTCCGGAATTATTTTTCGGGAAAGCAATAAAGTCCCTGATAGAGTCCTGTCCTCCAAGTAATGCCACCAGCCTGTCAAATCCTAGTGCAATACCTCCATGTGGCGGAGCTCCATATTTGAAAGCGTTAAGCAGGAAGCCAAACTGAAATTCGGCCTCCTCTTCAGTGAATCCCAGTACCTTGAACATCAATTTCTGAACAGCGGAATCATGAATTCTTATCGAACCTCCGCCAATTTCCACGCCATTAACAACAAGATCGTATGCGTTAGCCCTTACTTTTCCTGGTTCTGTTTCCATCATCTGCAAATCCTCAAGTTTTGGTGAAGTGAAAGGATGATGCATTGCATAGTATCGTTTTGCTTCTTCATCCCAATCGAGGAGTGGAAAATCGACAACCCAGAGCGGGGCAAACTTCCCTGGATCCCTGAGTCCTAGTCTTCTAGCCATTTCAAGACGAAGCTCTGAAAGTGCGGTAAGTGTATTTTTTCTATCACCTGCAAGGAGCAGCAAAAGATCGCCCGGTTTTGCTCCGGTGACATTAGCCCATTGTGCTAGCTGTTCCTGCGAATAAAATTTATCTGCCGATGATTTCAGGGTACCATCTGTTCCATATTTGACATAGACAAGTCCTTTGGCTCCAATCTGTGGTCTTTTTACAAATTCAGTAAGTTCATCCAGCTGCTTCCTTGAATATTCTGAACACCCGTCTGCACATATTGCTCCAATGTAATCTGAGCTATCGAAAACAACAAAGTTCTTTCCCTTCACCAGACTGGTAAGCTCATTTATTATCATTCCAAAGCGAAGGTCTGGTTTATCTGAACCGTAGCTGTTCATAGCATCCTGATAGCTCAGTCTTAAAAATGGTTCTTTGAATTCAATGCCTTTAATCACACTAAATATGTTCTTTGCAAGACCCTCAAAAGTAAGAAGCACATCATTCTGCTCAACAAATGACATCTCACAGTCTATCTGTGTAAATTCCGGCTGCCTGTCAGCGCGCAGATCCTCATCACGAAAACATTTTACAAGCTGAAAATATTTATCAAAACCCGAGACCATGAGTAATTGCTTGAAAGTCTGGGGCGATTGTGGCAAGGCATAGAAAGTTCCAGGTTGAAGTCTTGACGGAACAACAAAATCCCTTGCTCCTTCCGGAGTGGATTTCATCAGGACAGGAGTTTCAATTTCTACAAAACCCTGTGCATCCATATATTTTCTTACTTCACGGGCAACCCTGTGCCTGAGCAATATATTATTTTTTACAGGTGCTCTCCGGAGGTCGAGATAACGGTATTTCATTCTTAATTCTTCTCCCCCATCAGTATCATCATCAATTGTGAAAGGAGGAAGTTCACTTTTGCTAATAACTTTCAATTCGCTTACAATTATTTCAATGTCTCCAGTCTGTATTTTCGGGTTTTTATTGCTTCGTTCTTCAACCTTTCCGCTAGCCTGAATAACAAACTCCCGACCCAGTTTTCTTGCTTTTTCACATAACTTACTATCTGTTTCCATGTTGAATACCAGCTGGGTGATTCCGTATCTGTCACGCAGGTCAATAAATGTCATCCCCCCAAGATCTCTTGATTTATGTATCCAGCCGCTGAGTGTGACATTGGATCCCTTAAAAGTGAGATTAAGCTCTCCGCAGGTATGTGTTCTGTACATTGATATTTTTATTAGTTCAGCAAAAGTAAGAAAATTATCATTGTCCCGATTTCTTACTATTTTTGAGTTATATTAACTCTACTTTGACAGGTTAGGAAAATCAACCTGTTTTAGCCCTTAATCCCTAAAGGGAAAAGGTTGATTTTTCAGCTTGCTCCCTTTTGGGGTCGGGGCAGACAAGCTGAAAAATCGGGTTAGAATATTATCCTGTCAAAGTAGAATTAAGGTCAGAAAGATAAATGCAATAAGAACACTGATTTTAATTAATGGAACAGAATGAGAAAGATATCAGGTTTATGAATGCTGCCCTGGAAGAAGCAAAACGTGCATTTGAAAGGCAGGAAGTACCTGTAGGTGCAGTTGTTGTCTGCAATGGGAAGATAATAGCAAGGGCACATAATCTGACCGAGACTCTTAATGATCCCACTGCACATGCAGAGATGCAGGCAATTACTGCAGCAACTAATTATCTGGGTGGTAAGTATCTTTCAGACTGCAGTATTTATGTCACTCTTGAACCCTGCCCTATGTGTGCCGGTGCCCTCCGGTGGAGTCAGATCTCTGAATTAGTTTACGGTGCCGATGATCCAAAACGGGGATATACTCTGATACCCGGTGCACTACTTCATCCGAAGACCAGGGTGAGAAAAAGTGTTTTGACAGACGAGTGCAGCAAACTGATGCAGCAATTCTTTAAAACCAAACGCCAGAAAACAAACAGATAAAACCACAAAATATGACATTCGATAACAGTAAGACAATCATTAGCCTGAGGATAAAGATCTTCGTTGTAACAATGCTTCTGCTTACATACGTTGTTCTGACATATATCGCAAAGGTGATTGAGTATCCGCTACTTGGGTTTGGTGAGACATTATATACATGTATATTTATAGGTATATGGCTTGTTTTTGCTTTATACCCGATGGTACTTAATTATCAATATGTTTCATTTTCAGATGATGGAGACTCTATTGTGTTCAGGTATTTCATTGCAGGAATGTTCGGAGGTAAAAAGAATTCCATTGAGATTAGAAAAGAGAATTTTGCGGGATACAAGATCGAAACCCGATATTTTGGGATGATGCAGAGTATCACTGTATTTCAGAGAATGAGGGAGGGTGTGGCAACATATCCACCCATCTATATCAGCAACCTTACCCGAAGGGAGAAAGACAGACTCATTAATTCCCTTTATCTTTACACCCCAAAACAGACGAAAGATATCACGTCGTAACATGAGCAAAATCATATAAAATACCTCTGATTAAGAACAACTTTGCACCTGTAATTCCGATTTCAGTACTAACATAAAAATAAATCCAATGAATGTAGATATTTTAATGAACAGCCTTGAAAAGAAGCACCCCGGAGAGGTTGAGTATTTACAGGCAGTAAGAGAAGTTCTTGAATCAATAGAAGAAGTCTATAATGAGAATCCTCAGTTCGAATCAGCAAAAATTATCGAGCGTATTGTTGAACCTGACCGTGCCTTAATTTTCAAAGTTCCGTGGACTGACGATGATGGAAATGTAAGGGTTAATCTTGGCTACAGAATCCAATTCAATAATGCTATAGGCCCGTATAAAGGAGGTCTTCGTTTTCACCCTAGTGTAAACCTTTCAATCCTGAAATTCCTGGGATTTGAGCAAATATTCAAAAATTCCCTGACCACTCTTCCAATGGGTGGCGGAAAAGGCGGATCTGATTTCGATCCAAAAGGAAAATCCAATTCTGAGGTAATGCGTTTCTGTCAGTCGTTTATGCTCGAGCTCTGGAAACATATTGGCCCTGAAACTGATGTACCTGCAGGTGATATTGGTGTTGGCGGGCGCGAAATAGGATTCCTGTATGGCATGTACAAACGGTTATCGGGAGAACATACAGGCGTACTGACAGGCAAAGGGATAAACTGGGGTGGTTCACTGATCCGTCCTGAGGCCACAGGTTTCGGTTGCGTTTACTTTGCAAAGGAAATGCTGGCAACCAAAGGGGAAACTTTTAAAGATAAAAAAGTAGCTATTTCCGGATTTGGAAATGTCGCCTGGGGAGCTGCCCTGAAAGTAAATGAATTAGGTGGAAAGGTAATAACTATTTCTGGTCCGGATGGTTACGTTTACGACCCTGATGGGATATCAGGAAAGAAAATAGAGTATATGCTCGAACTTCGTGCATCAAATGAAGATATTGTAAAACCATATTCATATGAATTCCAGGGTGTCCAGTTCCATTCAGGGAAACACCCATGGGAAGCAAAATGTGATATTGCCCTGCCTTGTGCAACACAAAATGAACTTAATGCAGAAGATGCGAAGAATCTTATAAAGAACGGTTGTATCTGTGTTTGCGAAGGCGCAAATATGCCATGTACACCTGAAGCAGTAGAAATACTTCAGAAGCACGGTCTTCTTTTTGCCCCTGGGAAAGCAGCAAATGCCGGTGGAGTAGCTACATCTGGACTCGAGATGTCCCAGAACTCAATGAAATTAAGCTGGAGCAGTAATGAAGTTGACGGACGTCTGCATGAGATAATGACTAATATCCATAGTCAATGTGTGAAATATGGAAAAAGGCAGGATGGCTATGTTGATTATGTAAAAGGGGCGAATATTGCCGGTTTCCTGAAAGTGGCCAACGCAATGCTGGATATGGGAGTCATTTGATTTCGGATTGCGGCTTTGTCCGCCGTAGCCTTGGCGAAGGTGGATTGCGGATTTCGGATTTCTGGTTAAAAGTTCAATGTTTAAGGTTCAAAGTTTTTTATCTGTAATGGTGTATTGAACTTAACTACGAACATTAAACCTTGAATCTTGAACCTTGAACCTTGAACTGCTTTAAAATACCAAAGACAATTTTATTTCTCAGGAAAGGGTCGCAAATTTGCGATCCTTTTTTTATCTTTGGTACCGTCTCGTGCTAAAACAGGATGTCAGAAGTATCTCTGATACATAAAATTGCCCTTAGTCTCATCCCTGGTATTGGTGATATCAAGGCCCGGAAACTGGTTT
>JAHEYW010000023.1:15745-22990 GCA_023251395.1 Bacteroidales bacterium | reverse complement strand
GCGCACGCTGCGGACGTGAAAGCCATTTATTTGCTTCCTCATCATTAATGAATTTCTCTTTTGCAGGATCCCATTGAAGCTTCCTTCCAAGTTTCATGGCAATATGTGTAACGAGACAGATTGTACATGCTCTATGGCCCATTTCAACAGGTGAAATGGGTTCCTGTCTTGATTTGATACAATCAAGCCAGTTGCCTTGCTGTGAAGTACTTACGTATAAGTGTTTCTCATTCGGGCCGATAACCGATGTAAGTATCTTGGGGTCACTTGCTGTAAGAGGAGGATTACTCTGGTTTGCCGGAATAGGGTCGCTTTCAGTTGCTCTGTAATTACCTCTGGTTACAAATATCCATCCCTCTGTACCTTCATATCTGACACCGTTTGGATATCCACCGCTAGTAAACATTGTAATACCATTGGCATAATCAGCTCTTGCCATGAAATCACCATGGACATCCCATAAACCATGTTTTGGAAATTCAGCAACTGCTTCTATTGAGATCGGACCGGTCAGTTCAGTATCCATTCCCCATGCAGCTGAATCAAAATGGTGCTGACCCCATCCTGTTATCATCCCAGCGCCAAATTGTTCGCACCTAAGCCAGCCTGGTCTGTCAAAACCTGTCTGAGGATGAACTCTTATTTCAGTATAATAAACCTGTGGTGTGGATCCCAGCCACATATCATAATTCAGATTTTTTGGAATTGGCATTTCCTTTGCGTCAGGACCTGAAGGGTCACCTGGAAGTCCTATTCGCACTGTTTCAAGCTTTCCTATTCTGCCGTTTCTGACTAGTTCGGCAGCAACTCTGAACTGAGCGCTTGATCTCTGTTGTGTACCTACCTGAAGTATTACCTTTTTCTTTTTAACAACATTGCTTAGTAGTCTTCCTTCCGTAATAGTAAGAGAGGTCGGCTTTTCAAGATAAATATCTTTTCCAGCCAGAGCAGCTTCAATTGCGGGCTGTGAATGCCAGTGGTCCGGAGTAGTAATCATCACGGCATCGATCGACTTGTCAGCGAGCAGCTCTTTATAATCACTGTATGTTTTCACATTAACAGCATTACTGCTTCCTGTCTGCCTGTTGTAATAATCTTCAATCATCTTTTTTCCAAGGTTTGCTCTGTTGGCATCCACGTCAGCCACTGCTACAAACTTTGCAACGTCAAATCGCAGGGTACTGTTTACATCACCTCTTCCTTGTCTTCCATTTCCGATCCACCCGATATTGATCTTATTACTTGGGGCCTGTTTTCCAAACACTGTAGAAGGGACGATCATTGGTGCTACAAAAACCCCTGCAGTTCCTAAGACAGAGGTCTTTACAAACTTTCTTCTGGAGAGTTCATTTAAATTTTTCATGGAATGGAGTATTTATAGGTAGTATTTTTTAATCAGGTCTCAGAATATTATTTTGTCACTCTTACTGTCGGAGGATAAGCAAAATCAGTCCAAACCCTCTCAGCCACAGCCGGATCTACTTTACCATCGTATACAAGCATCCTGTATTTTTGAGTATAAATGTTACCAGGAACAAGTATCCAGTCATGATCTCTTATAGGAGTGAATTCGAAATAAACATCTCCCCTGCCATTCTGGTTGAGAGGCCACACTCTCATTGGTTCAGGGTACTCACGATTACTGGGGTGGGAAAAAAAGATTATCCCGGAAGTACCTTTGTCCTTGAAGAGGCCACCAACGTCTGTCCATCTTGATTTAGTCCCATCAGCATCGACACGTTTCTTCCCCTCCGAAGTATTAACCCAGCTATTATCCTTATCCCATTCAGCTGTGGCCCTGTACCCTATACCGCCACCATATCTGTAGGCTTCGAGAATAATAGCAGTATCGGTAGCTACATTTAACAGTGAAGTAATATCGACAAGCCAGGCTTTAGTTCCTGTGACGGGTTCTGTATTCCAGGCTCTTACGTCCCATGTCTCATTGAGTATTACCTCATTATGATTCTTACCCTGAAAATCAATATGCTCCTGTCGTACATTGAAACCGCCCCATACTGGTCCTTCAGTGACCGAGTTTATTCCCCTGAAATATACAGTGCCCTGATGACTGTTCAGATTCCAGAAATCTGTAACATGATTTCTTATCTTCACTTTTGTCCAGGGATTCCAGATACCCAGGTGATGATAATGGTCGGGGGCATCAATTCTGGTGAGTATATTCCCGGTAGGAGAATACATCGGATGAATAAATCCATTTCTTTTGAAGGCTGTATCGATCCCCTTTGGCGGGTAATGCATTGCCAGCTGATAATCAAGAATCTTAGTTTTATCTTTTTGAAGTTCAATTTTTTCCGGAGTCACCAGCGCACTTATATCTTTTCCAACAGGTAAGCCAGGATTCAGGTATAGAATATAATCACGTTTTGTTCCGGCCGCCGTAGTGCCATTCATCACCCACCATAACCTTGAAACGAATCCGGGTTCTACCTGTGAACGTACCTCTACCTGTTTGCCATTTACAAGTTCATAAAGCTGGAGAGTCAGTGTATCGCTCACAATTATTCCCGCAAGGTCAAAACTTACAGGAGTATTTATTCTCTGAAATTTCCCTGCTTCAACTGAAAATCTCAGGAGTTCAATCTTCTGACCAAGAGACGTAGCCAGAATAACTAATGTCAGGACTAAAATTAACAGAGATCTCTTCATAATAATAAATTTTATTTTGAAAATTCTTTGACAGCCTGGAGAAATGCGCTTATGTTGTTGTTGTTAACATCGGGTGGCATACCACCACCAACAGACCAGATAACATTCGAATGGTCACTTATCTCTCCCATCGCTTTCTTAACTGCATCTTTGACATCCTGAGGAGTTCCGGCAGCCATTACATCACGAGGCGGAATGTTTCCGACCAGTATTACGGAAGGACCTGCCAGGTTCCTTATCTCACCCATTGTGTGTTCAAAGGAAAAATTGAACATATTAACACCCATTTCAGTCAGAAATTTTGATGTGATAAGTCCCTGAGCATCATTATGGAGAAATTTTGCAGAGGCATCAATAGAAGAAAAGATCCTTTTAAAAGAAGGGATAACAAACTGTTTAAATTCATCCTCTCCCACAAAACCGATGATATCATCGAGTACCAATATTCCATCGATAGAAGGGAAACACTCCTTCTGATATGCAAGCCAGTCGCAGATATAATCAGTGATCTTATTTATTAGTAACAATGATTCCTCGGGATTCATTGCAAGACTAAGCATGAATTCGGTAGTACCCATCATGAAACTGGCAATATTTAGAGGACCACGCGAGATTGCAAATCTTATTTTAGATCCGTTTTTTTCTATATCCTTTTCAGTTGCCTTTAACCGGTTAATAACAAATGGCAGTAACCCGTCAGTCTTTACATTAGGTACAGGCATCCTGGAGATGTCTTCAATGCCAGCCATCGTTTTCTCTGCATGCGGGAGGTTCTTTTCCAGCCAGATCATCCTGGCTCCAAAGGCAGAAGGTTCAGTGCACATGCCGTATTCAGACCAGAATCCAGGCAGGAACCATGCATCCGGAAAAAGTTTCAATGCTTTAAGGTTGGCATTAAGCCAGTGATCATAAGAACCATAATAATCTATATTGCTAATTCCGTACCAGCCCGGTATCCAGGGACTGTCAATAATAAATCCTGAAGGCTGATAATTAAGCTTTTCGCCTTTAAGCATTGTAACAAGGTCTTCCCAATGTTTATTATTCATATTTCCGGATATAATTTAAAAGAACTACAAAACGCAACTATAAATTTGAACAAAACTTTTCAGACAAAAAAATAATTTATAGTGTTGTACAGGATAAAGGCAAATAACTACAATGAAAGCTAAGTCCCGTCACGATAACTATTGGGAATGATCGGGATACGCAAAGAGCACAAAGTATGAATGCTGTTTGCTTTAGCTTTGCGATCCGCCAGTTAGCGGATGCGCCCCTGGCGGTTGATGGATTTTTAGATCTTAAGTGACTCCAGTCTATATGAATTGATCGGAGCACATGTGCATATCAGGTTTCTGTCACCATAGCCATCATCTATACGGCCAACCGATGGCCAGAATTTATTCTCGACAATCCATTTAAGAGGGAATGCAGCTTTCTGTCTGTCATACTTGTGATTCCATTCATTTGCAGTAATCACGATTGATGTATGGGGTGCATTGTGAAGAACATTATCTTCCTTATCAGCTCTCCCGTCTTTTATTTCCTGAATCTCGTTCCAGATTGATTTCATAGCACTAATGAACTTATCCATTTCCTGAAGGGATTCTGATTCTGTTGGTTCAACCATCAGAGTGCCATGAACCGGAAATGACAGGGTCGGTGCATGGAAGCCATAATCCATTAGTCTTTTTGCAATATCGGCTTCTGTTATTCCGGCTTCTGCTTTAAAATTTCTGCAATCAAGAATCATCTCGTGAGCTACGGTTCCATTTACGCCGGTATAAAGCGTTTTATACCATTCCTTTAAAGATGCTGAAATATAATTTGCATTCAGGATCGCATATTTGGTTGCAAGAGTAAGACCGTCGGGCCCCATCATCATGACGTATGCATGGGAGATTGTAAGAGCATGACCGCTTCCGAAAGGAGCAGCAGAAACTGCAGTTGTTCCATGGCTTCCTCCTGTTTTCACAACGGGATGAGAAGGAAGGAATTCTGCAAGCTTGTCATTCACAAGGATAGGTCCTACACCAGGGCCACCTCCTCCATGAGGTATTGCAAAAGTTTTGTGAAGATTAAGATGACAAACATCTGCACCGATATGTCCGGGGTTTGTAAGTCCGACCTGAGCATTCATATTAGCTCCATCCATATACACCAGACCGCCGTTTTCATGGATTATATCCGTCATTTCTGCTACTGCGGCTTCAAAGACCCCGTGAGTAGACGGGTAAGTGATCATGAATCCTGCAAGCCTGTCCCTGTTTTCAGAAGCCTTTTTCCTTAGATCTTCAACATTTATATTTCCTTTTTCATCACATTCCACTACAATAACTTCCATACCGGCCATAACTGCACTTGCCGGATTAGTACCATGAGCAGATGCAGGTATCAGAACAACTTTTCTATGTCCTTCACCTCTCTGGATATGATACTCCCTTATAACCATAAGTCCGGCGTATTCACCGGCAGCACCTGAGTTGGGCTGGAATGAAATAGCTGAGAACCCTGTTATTTCCTTCAGAGCCTCACCAAGTTCGTCCATCAGCTGATAATATCCTTTTGCCTGATCGGCCGGAACAAATGGATGTATGTTGCCAAATTCCGGCCAGTTCATTGCAAACATCGAGCTTGCCGGATTAAGCTTCATAGTACAGGAACCAAGAGAGATCATACAATGTGTCAGTGAGAAATCTTTCCTCTCCAGCATTTTGATATACCTCATCATCTCAGTTTCACTGTGATATGAATTAAAGCATGCTTCTTTCAGGAAAGAGGACTTTCTGATGAATTTATCATCAATACAGTCACAATTGCAGTAAGAGGAAATTTCCTTAACTGGTTTGGATGCAGCTTTTGCAAATATCTCTGAAATGGTAGTCAGATCCTTAAATGAAGTAATTTCATCAGTCGAAATTGATATTATGTTATCGCCGGGATACCAGAAATTGATTCCGGCAGCCAGAGCAGATTTCTCTATTTCCTCTGCTGAGATACCTGTTGCCAGCTCAACCCTTATTGTATCAAAGAAATTTCCGGAAGAAACTTTAAAGCCAAGATCTTTCAGGGCACACCTTAAAGTACAAGCGGTCTTATGAATATGACTTGCAATTGACCTGAGACCCTCAGGCCCGTGATACTGCGCATACATACCTGACATTGTTGCAAGAAGTGCCTGTGCTGTACAGATATTTGAAGTTGCTCTTTCTCTCTTTATATGCTGTTCTCTTGTCTGAAGAGACATTCTCAGTGCCTGATTTCCCTGGGCATCTACTGATACACCGATGATCCTTCCCGGCATACTTCTTTTAAGCTCATCTTTTGTTGCAAAGAATCCTGCGTGGGGTCCGCCAAAGCTCATTGGAAGTCCCATCCGCTGATTTGAACCAACAACGATATCAGCGCCCCACTCTCCAGGGGGTGTAAGAAGGGTAAGACTCATAAGATCTGCGGCTACACCAACCAGCGCACCGGCAGTATGTGCATTTCCTACAAACTTGCTATAATCCCTGATTACACCAGATGCTGAAGGGTACTGTACCAGAGCACCAAAAAATGATCCATCAAATACGAACTGATCAAAGTGTCCTGCAACAAGATCAATACCCAGAGGAAGTGAACGGGTTTTAAGGACATCTATGGTCTGAACAAATATATCCTCATCAACGAAAAACTTATTTGCTCCTGCTTTGACTGCAGATCTTGACCGTGCATTGAACATCATAATCATGGCTTCTGCAGCCGCTGTTGCCTCATCCAGTAAAGAAGCATTGGCTATCTGCATGCCAGTCAGTTCAATCACCATGGTCTGGAAATTAAGGAGTGCTTCGAGCCTTCCCTGAGATATTTCTGCCTGATAAGGTGTATAAGAAGTATACCATGACGGGTTTTCCAGAACATTCCGGATAATAACCGAAAGTGGTGCAACATCGTAATATCCCTGACCAATAAAAGACCTGAATATCTTATTTTTTGACCCTACCTTTCGAATATGATTTAGATATTCATATTCGCTCATAGCCTTAGGGAGTGAGAGTTGCTTATTAAGCCGTAAAGCCGATGGAACTGTTTTATCAATAAGCTCATCAAGTGTTTTAACACCTATTTTTTCAAGCATATAAGGTAGTTCATGTTCACGGGGGCCATTATGACGATTAACAAATCTATCTGAAGCCATACTTAAGTTAATTTTATAAACATTTAATTAAAAATTCATGGGATAAAATTAGCAAAAGAATAAGTAAAAAGAGATGCTTTATGTCAGGTATGGGTTTGAACTCATTTCTTTTGCTATTGTTGTTTCGGGTCCGTGGCCAGGATATACAATTGTATCAGGGGGAAGTGTAAGCAGCTGGTCCTTAATGCTTTTTATTAATGTCTGGTAGTTTCCACCATGCAGATCGGTTCTTCCGATGCTTCCTGAAAAAAGAGCATCCCCGGTAAAGACCCATCCATCCTCTTCACAATAGAAAGCCAGGCTTCCGGCAGAATGTCCGGGGACATGCAGAGATAACATGGAAGCATCGCCGAAATATACGCTTCGCTTATCAGAAATAAAACCTTCACATTCAG
>JAHEYW010000023.1:0-15735 GCA_023251395.1 Bacteroidales bacterium | reverse complement strand
CAAATTAAACTTTTCAAGCATCAGTTTATTTCCAAAAATATGGTCGAGATGACAATGCGTATTTAATAGAATTACAGGATTTAATTTATGAGAAGCAATAAACTTCTCGAGTTCACTAAACTCACCTGTGTTAAAACAGCTGCAGTCAATTATGGCGCAATTACCTTTTTTATCGGCCAGCAGATATGTATTTACCTGTAATGGGGAAAAAACAAATTTGTATAGTTGCATCTCAGGAAGTTTGTTTAATTGCTATGTTAAGAATAAACAAGGAATAAGTCTGTAACCAGTGAGTCAAAATCATTTGGGTCAACTGTTGACCGTTCCTTTAAGCATTGGTACAAAAACAAAGTTGCCAAATGTTGAGGTCTCAAAGATATCGGTGTCAGTCCTGGTCACAACTGTCATTATCTGAACACCTGAATGGCCAACAGGAGCCACCAGACGTCCTCCCGTTTTAAGCTGCTTCAGAAGTTTATCAGGAATCTCAGGAATAGCTGCAGTGATAATTATACCATCAAAAGGGCCATATTGCTCTTTCCCTTCATATCCATCACCATAAAAGAAATCGGCATTATAACCAAGTTCCCCGAGAGTTCTTTGAGCTTTGATATAAAGATCCCTGAATCGTTCAATTGTATAAACCCTGACACCCATTTCAGCAAGTACTGCAGCCTGATAGCCAGACCCTGTTCCAATCTCAAGAACCTTATCCCGCTTACTAACCTTAAGAAGGGAAGTCTGGATCGCCACAGTGTATGGTTGTGAAATAGTTTGTCCTGATGAAATAGGAAAAGCCTTATCTGTATAAGCATGGCTCAGGAATGCAGGATCCATGAAAACATGTCTCGGCACAGTATTAATAGCTCGAAGCACTTCATCATCTGAAATTCCCTTGACGCGAAGCTCTTCTACAAGCTTCTTTCTCCTGCCTTTTGCTTCAAATGAATCTATCATCTATAAACAAGGTTTTACTTACAGACAAAAATATAAAAATTGTTTTTGTGCGGAGGAAAGGCTAAGTATTATTATCTTCGGTAATAGAATAAAAGAAGAAATTGCAATTCGGATTATGGATTATGTAATGAGAGAAGAAATTTATCGTTATATAAATAAACCGAAAGATTAGTAAAATTCCTAAAATATAATCCTAAATCCAAAGATTTATCATGAGACGTGGACGGCTGACAATTATATATATTCTCGGAGACCTTACAGGATCAGCCGCGGCATGGATTTTCTTTTTCCTGATCCGGAATCAGATTGAAGGTCCTGATGGAAGGGGAACTTTTTTTTCTCCAGATTTTACCACAGGAATTATTGTTGTTCCTGTTGCATGGGTTTTTGCTTTTGCGCTATTCGGATTTTATGATGTCTCGCTTAAAAGATCACGGCTTGTGGAACTTATCTATTCACTTGCTGTAACCATACCATTTGTCTTTATTCAGTTCTTCATTCTCATCTTCCAGGGCTTCATTATCAGACATTCAACCTACCCTCATTATCTTGAATATTTATTTTTACTTCAATTTTGCCTGACATATATACCAAGGGTACTTATAACCAGCAACACAGCCTCAAAAGTTCACAAAGGTCAGATTGGGTATAATACACTTATAATCGGATCCAACGGCAAGGCAGTTGAGCTTTTCAACAGGATAAAAAATGAAAAAATTCCATCAGGGAACATACTTATTGGTTTTGTAAGCATCAATAAAAACAATAATGATCATTTAAAAATGCTTCTCCCCTGCCTTGGGTCTCTCGAAATGCTTCCACAGGTCATATCAGATTACAGAATTGAGGAGGTTATTATTGCAATAGAGGGAAATGAACTTGATCTTATCGGGTCAATATTCAGCCTTCTTGACTCCAGGGATGTGTCTGTCAAAGCCATTCCTTCACTTAAAGATTTTCTTACTGGAAGAGTAAAACAAACAGCTATTTTTGGTACTCCTCTTCTGGATATAACAAATCTTCCAATGCCAGCATGGCAGGCTAACCTGAAGCAATTGATGGATTATCTTCTGGCTTTCCTTCTGTTGATTTTAATGAGCCCTATGATCCTCATCATTTCAGTTCTCATTAAAATATCCGGTAAAGGGCCTGTCATATATTCACAGGAGAGAGTAGGTAAGAACGGGAAGCTATTTACTATTTATAAGTTCAGGTCGATGAACAGTGATGCTGAATCTGGAATGCCTATGTTATCAAGCAAGGATGATAAAAGAATTACTGCATTTGGAAAATTCATGCGAAAACACAGGATTGATGAAATACCAAATCTAATCAATGTATTAAAGGGTGAAATGTCACTTGTTGGCCCCAGACCTGAAAGGGCATTTTTCATTGAACAGATCTTAAAGAAAGCTCCTCATTACAGAAGGTTACACAAAGTAAAACCCGGGATTACCTCATGGGGGCAGGTTAAATATGGTTATGCATCTGATGTTGATTCAATGATTGAGAGGCTGGAATATGATATGCTCTATATTGAAAATATGTCACTTGCCATCGATCTCAAGATCATCATTTATACCTTTCTGATCATTATCAAAGGAAAGGGTGTATAAACGATATATTTTGCAACTCATTTGTATCTTGAATAAATAAAAATCCATTAACCGCAAAGTGTACATCCGCCATCTGGCGGATCGCAAAGTTCGCAAAGTCTCTCCTTTGCTGGGTTTAGAGTAAAAAACGGGGTTTGAACTTTTTTGTTAAGTATCACTTAGTCAGAGGGACAACCTGGAGTGGCTTATATTCTGGTCCTTCAGGTCTTAGAATGCTTTCATAATAGATAATCTTATCCACATTAACATCCTGGAATTTAACATTCTCAAATTTTGAAAGTAGCAGCTTCAGATTATCCGTGTCACTCAAAAACTTCACTCTTCCTAAGGTCAGATGAGGTTTGAATTCCCGTTCTTCAATTTTTATTCCAATCTCTTCAAGTCCCTTCTTTATAGCTACAAAAGCATTGATCAGTTTTTCCGGATTTTCGATGCCGGCAAAGATAACCCTGGGATCCCTGAAATTTTTGAAAACACCAAAACTAATAAGTCCGAATGCAATTCTCCCGGAACCTTTAAGTTTTGAATCTAACATTGATATAATTTCATTAATAGTTTTCTCATGAGTATCGCCGATAAAGGCGAGGGTAATATGCATATTGTGTTCGTCAATCCATCTGATCTTTTCCTTTGCCAGTCCTTTTCTCAGAAGATCCATCGCGCTTTTGAGATCTTTATCTATGTTTACTTTAACTGCAAAAAATGTTCTTTTCATCATGTATTTTTTGTTTCAGTCCGGTATATCAGGTTGGGATACCGGAATTGTTCTCAAAGACTCTGTGAGTGAATCCACCTATATTCTTCCGGCTTCAATCTCGTTTATTATCACTTCAATATAAAGATCATCACCAGCCGGATCATATGTATCCTTCAGGTTCGTGCCGAAGATCCTTGCGACACCCTGCCAGAATGATGCAGAAATCTTACCCCGGTATTCCCTGATAAGTTCATAAGAAGTGGTGGAGGTTTCTCTGTCGATCAGTCTGATCAGAATCTTTCCCTGCGTGATGGTCATATTACGTATGTCATCCTCATAATCTTTGAATACCTGTTTTTCAACTTCCTTCAGATACCTTCTCCTTTCCTTTTCGTTGGTTATTCTGGTAAGGGAATCATTTACTTCTTTCAGTTTATTTCTGACAATCCGGGAATAAGGATAAACCTTCTTAACATTGTAAACCATCCTGTCGTAGCGCCACTGCTGCAACCCCTCAAATATTCTCTTCTTACCGGTAATAGTCACTTCTTTAATCTCAATCTCAGGCAGCTTTTCACCGTCCCTGTCTACATTCTGAATGATATAGAATTTATCAGGCAAAGAATCGGCCTTATGCTTCGTCGTATCGATCTGAGTAAAACCGGTAACTGAAGCTGAAATGACTATTGTTATTATGGCCAGTAATCTCCTCAATGGAATTTTTTACAAATTTATCAATTATAGTCTTCAGGTTGCAACTACCATGCCAATCATTGGGACCCCTGACACAGAATTACAGCCTGTAGATTTTGTCCTGAGCCTCAAAAAAGGTAAATTTGGAAAAATTCCAGGGATGTCAAAAATACCTGAAGATCTTCAGAACGAAGCCAAATACAGGCATTTACTTACACTTCAATATTCGGAGATTGCCACATTTGTAATAGACTATATAAGAAGAAAAACAGCTGTGACAATATTCTTCTGGAGTACTTGCCTGGTCTTTCTAGGTATTTCTGTCATGGTCAGGATAGATATTTCAGCGTTTTATGATTTCAAAAAGATTTTAACTCATACCATACTTGGCCTGATAGTCTTCCCTCTTGCCATAATACCGGTACATGAGGGACTTCATATTATTCCTTATTTTATTTCAGGAGCAAGAAATATCAGGATCGGAGTGGATCTGAACCAGTATATGTTTTATGTAACTGCTCACAAATATGTAGCATCCCCGATTCAGTTCAGGATAGTAGCAATTATTCCTTTTATTATAATTAGCCTTTCTTTATTATTTCTCACTTTTTACCTTCCGGGTTTATGGAAATGGAGTCTCTCCCTGTTTCTTTTTATTCATACAACTATGTGTGCAGGAGACTTTGCAATGCTAAATTTTTACTATGTTAACAGATCGGGGAAAATATATACATGGGACGATGCTGATCTTAAGGAAGCCTACTTTTATCAGGAAATATAAACCTCTTAAAAAGCTCTAACAAATGAAAAGACAAATTATATCCTTCATTATCCTGCTCCTTTTAAGTGTATCAATTTCAGGACAGAGAAGAATTCTGAAGATACCTGACCTTGACGGGTATGTGAGCTTAAAATGTGATCTCCATATGCATACTGTCTTTTCAGATGGAAACGTCTGGCCCACATACAGAGTCTATGAAGCTTATCGGGACGGGCTCGATGCTATAGCCATCTCAGATCATCTTGAATATGTTCCCAAGAGAGAGTTCATTCCTATTGATTTCAATGCAGCCTGGAAAATTGCAGAATCATCTGCTTCTGAAGCGAATATTATGCTCATCCACTCAGCAGAGATAACCCGTGACATGCCTCCCGGACACCTGAATGCACTGTTTATCACAGATGGGTCACTTCTGAAAAGAGATTCTGTCTACGATGCTATAGAAGCTGCCGTGAAGCAGGGTGCATTTATTCAATGGAATCATCCAGGGTGGAAAGCACAGGAAAAAGACGGGATTCCTAAACTATACCCACTTCATAGAAGACTTCTTCAGAACGGGTGGATTCATGGGATTGAATTCTTCAATGAATTTGAATATTATCCGAAGGTGTTAGACTGGTGTATACAGTACAAACTTGCTGTAACAGGCAATAGTGATGTTCATGGCATCATTTCTGAAACCTACCCCAGACCGAAAGAGATCAGCAGACCAATGACCATAGTTTTTGCAAAGGAAAGAACGCAGGCAGGCCTGAAGGAAGCCCTTTTCGCAGGAAGGACACTAGTATGGGCAAATGATATTATTGGTGGCAAGGAAGAATATGTAAAACCATTTTTTTACAAGTGCATCTCAGTTGGTAAACCATATTATGAAAATAACCGGAATACCTATATTGAAATTGCTAATAAATCGGATATTCCGTTTACACTTGTTAACGGTCCGGTTGGTGCTCCTGAAACTTTAAAGCTCGAACCGAATTCAATAACCAGAGTGGTGCTTGGGAAGAAAGTTGCATTTCCGCTGATATATGATGTAAAGAATGTGCTTACAAGAGAAAATTCGGTGTTAAGAGTGGAGATCAAGTATTAGGTTGAAAGGGTTGAATGGGTTGAATGGGTTGAATGGGTTGAAAGAGTTGAAAGAGTTGAAGCAGGAGATAAAATCCCCTATTGGGAGAGCCTGTCTCAAAATCTTTCCTTCGATAATTTTACAACATCATCATCCTTCACTATGGGCCTGATCCTGAATGAGTATTCATATTTATCAGATAGAAGCCTGTATTTTGGATGTGTATATGATCCCCATGAGTCATCTCCTCCAACACCCATTTGATTCAGGTCCACATTAAGGTTTACCAGTTCGCGCGGTTTAACGTTAATTGTATGTGTATTAACAGATTTTGCATCTTTTCTGTACTCAGATAATTTTCCGGGTGATTCAAAATCATCATGAATATTGTGGAGTGCAGCAAAGCAAAATACCGGAATACCTGAAACCATAATACCAGTACCATTATCGTCAGTAAGAGTAAGCCACCTGGTATCGGTTTTGTATCCATTTTCCTGTGGTCTGATATATGGAACATACTGGTCATCAACTGAGCTTTCATAGAGTCCGACATCTGCAGAAGTACAACGGTCAACATAGTTTTCATGAGGGCCTCTTCCGAACCATTTAAGATTTGAAAACTCAACAGGCAGCTGGAACTGCATACCCATTCTGGGTATTTCGGGTACTTTGTTGTTCGCCTTTATAAAAGTATTC
This sequence comes from Bacteroidales bacterium, assembly GCA_023251395.1. Lineage (GTDB taxonomy): Bacteria > Bacteroidota > Bacteroidia > Bacteroidales > VadinHA17 > LD21. The sequence goes on along the minus strand of JAHEYW010000023.1, from coordinate 9,226 downwards.
CTGATAAGAATATCAGATGTACCCAGGACAGTATACACAGTTGTATAATCTGCTATCTTATCATTTTTAGATCCCAAAATATTGTACCGGAAAGTGACGGTCACTCTGCTAAGTTCTTTCTGATTTATGTCAGTCTTAAGAACAACACACCTTTCACCTGCCTTCTTCCAGACACCAAGCTCACTGTCCATCATGTGTCCATAATCATTATCTGTGAGCGGTCTCCAGAAATCTGGTTCAGGACCTTTCTTAATCAGTTCCCTCCCTTTAAAGAGGTACGATTCCAGTGTTCCTTTTTCAAGATCGAACTCAAGCTTAATGTCTTGTCCGCTTACCTGAAGCTTTTTACCGGTTGTCTTTGTCTGAAGCAAGGCCAACGGGTCAGGCTTTACCAGTACGGGTGCGTCAGCAACAGGAAGTTTGAACTGGGCCGAAGCATAGACATGATCTTCGGGCACGCCGTTCCATTCGTCAGTACGGGAGGCTTTGATATTGAGAAAGTATTCCGCTCCTGGGGTGGGTACCAGTTTATTGAACCCTAAATTTATTGTTGTTTCCTTTTTCGGTTCAAGGGATGGAACAATAAATTTCCCTGTCTGAATAACTGTTCCATCTGAAATAATTTCCCAGTCAAAATTAAAAGCGGACAAGTTGGTAAAATCATATTTGTTCCTGATTTTAATCTGCCCATTTTGAAGGTCTGTGGATTGAAACCCGATATACTGGTATACTTTTTTAACTTCATATGCTCCCGGATGTGGCGTCCGGTCAGGCCATACCATCCCGTTGATATTAAAGTTCCCGTCACTTGTAATGCCCTCTTCGCCAAAATCCCCACCATAAGCCCAGTATCTTTCTCCATTCTCATTAGTTTTGAGCAGTCCCTGGTCTACCCAATCCCATATAAATGCACCCTGCAGCTTAGGGTATTTTTCAATTACATCCCAATAATCCTGAAGGTTACCTGTGCTGTTACCCATAGCATGGGCATATTCGCACATAATCAATGGCCTGTCATTCTTCGGATCATTAGCATATTTTTCAAGGTACTCAATTTTGGCATACATCGGGCACCAGATATCAGTGTGTCTTTCAGGAGTATTTGTACTTTTCTCTGCTCTTTCATACTGAACAGGCCGGGTGTTATCCCTGGATTTAATCCATTTGTAGCCATCTACAAAATTATGGCCGTCACCGGCTTCATTTCCCATCGACCAGATTATTACTGAAGGATGGTTTTTGTCACGTTCAATCATCCTGGTCATCCTGTCGATATGTGCCGGTTTCCATTCAGGTTTATCGCCAAGTGTGACATCTTTGTCATATCCTATTCCATGTGATTCAATATCAGCCTCATCTATCAGATAAAGACCATATTTATCGCACATTTCATACCAAAGCTCCTGTTGAGGATAATGGGAACACCTCATTGCATTTATATTGAAACTCTTCATCACCCTGATATCCTTAAGGATCGTAGCGGGATCCACAACATGACCATTGATGTCGCTGTGCTCATGCATATTGGTTCCCTTGAGATAAACAGAAACACCATTCACCAGAAGCCTGGAATTCTTTATTTCAACGCTCCTGAAGCCAACTTTTGAACCAACGCTTTCTATTACCTTCCCGCTTTTATCTTTCAGGCTGAGAATAAATGAATAGAGATATGGCGTTTCAGCTGACCAGCTTTTTACCTGTGTAATATTCTTATCAAATTGAATGTTTCCGGTTTTTGATATAACCGAAACTGGTTTCATCTCACTATATATCTTCTGGTTATTATCATATAGCAAAGCCTCTACCTGATATTCACCTCTATCTTCACCGGCAGATTTCAAGGATACATCCACATTCAGTCTTCCGTCTTTGTAATCACTTTCCAGTCCTGCTTTGACAAAGAAATCTCCGATATAAATTTTTGGCCTTGCGTGCAGAAATACACTTCTTTGAATGCCGCTCATTCTCCAGAAATCCTGGTCCTCAAGATAGCTGCCATCTGACCACCGATAAACCTCAACAGAGACTGTATTATTTCCATGAACAAGGTACCTGGTGATATCAAACCCGGCAGGTGTTTTACTGTCCTTACTGAAACCAACAAGCTGTTCATTCACCCATACATAGAAAAAAGAACTCACTGCACCAAAATGAAGAAACACTTCTCTGTTTTTCCACCCGGAAGGTATTTTAAAGCTCCTTTTATATGACCCGACAGTATTTATTTCATGAGGGATTTTGGGAGGGTTCGCTTTAAAAGGATAGGAAATATTTGAATATATGGGAGGATCATATCCCTTCATCTGCCAGTTTGATGGTACATCAGTATCATCCCAGTCGCGGATATCAAAATCATTTTTAAAGAACCAGTATGGTCTCTCTTCAGGTGTTTTAGAAAAATGAAATTTCCATACTCCATCAAGCAACATGTAATTTGGTGAGTTTTCCTTTACACCAGACAGCGCAGACTGTTCATCAGGAAAGCTTATCATAGTCGCATGCGGTTCTTCCCGGTTCATTCCGGTAAGAAGCTGATTCTCCCAGTCCCTTGGTTCCTTTTCGGAAAAAGGTACACCCTCGTATTTAGAATATTTTTTACATCCTGAAATAAAAAGCATTATCAGCACAAGAAGGGCCAGCAACTTTTTCATATCGAAACGTATTATTAGGTATGATAAAGTTAAGAAAAATGATTTAATAAGTCTTTCTTTCAGCTTCCAATGCCTCTTCCAACGTATTGATATTCATAAATGCTTTTCTGTTTTTTTCTGAATCCCTGAATTTAAGGAAAGAGACGTTTGCATATTTAAAGAAACTCCTGACAGCCGGTACATTTTCTGTAACGAGGTATTCTTCCAGCTTACATATTAACTGATTTGAGTAGATGGAATGCAAAGGCTCATAAAGTCCATTAATCTCAGGGACAAGTATTTCAGATCTTGTTTTTAGGTATACTTTAATCTGTTTTTCAATAATACTTCTATCGAGGAATGGCATATCGCCAGCAAACACAAATACCGAATGGCCCTTTGATGCTTTCATCGCGGCATGAATTCCTCCAAGCGGACCTTTATTAAGTAATGATCACCTGTAAATCGGCAGGAAGAAGAGATATTGAATTCATCAGGGGTATTTGTAATAATAATTATTTCACCGAACAGGGAGGAAATTGTCTCAACGGCCCTTTCCAGGATTGTTGACTTTCCAATAACAATATTGGATTTAATGATACCCTTAAAGCGTTTATTCTCCCCTCCAGCAAGTATTACACCTGAAATATCTTCTACTTTCAATTATGTAATTATTTTTAATCTGGTTATAAGTTAATGTTAACGAAAAAGTTATTGGTTCTCTGAACAATCTGCACATAGTTCAGTTAAAATGGGTTTGAACATTTATATTAAATTTCTACTTCAGACCCATTCAATCAGATTAATATCCTTTGAAGGCGATTCAGACATCCGGATTCTCCATTCAACAGGATAATAATTATTCATTCGCGACCCGATATTTTTTCCAATTCCAAGATTAATGCCCATGTAAGTCAGAATTATCCAGTCTTCCGGAACTGATTTTAAAACAATTGTATCTCGTCTTAGAAATTTTACTGACTGGCTGTAATCAAGTTCTGATGAATAAAAAGCATCTTTCCTCAGAAGAAGCGAAAGCGCAAGGTCGTGCAAAGGGGTAAAAGAGTCTTTTCTTGATTTAAAAAGGGTTGTTCCGCCTTTTAAGATTCTCAGGGACTTTTTCAGAAAAAAATATTCTTCAACAGGCAATGCCAGGGAATAAACTGTATCATCAGAACGAAACAAATTCTCCTTGTTACAATCCGCAATCATTTCTGCTGTTTTTATCTCAAATGTTGTCAAAGGATTATAGATCTTATTTACAAAATGACTGCCTTGTACATTATCACGATGTGGTTTCTTCAGAACTGAGCAGAAAAATCCTTCTCCTCTAATTCTTCCAGGATAGAAAGCATATCCTGTTATTCCTTCATGTTTAATTACCTGAATATCAGCATATGCCGGAAGATCAAAAGTCAGGCTTTCAGATCCTGTTTTCTCGGCAAGCCATTTAATGTTTTCTTCGTTTTCTGCAGGATTAAACGTGCATGTACAATATATCAGACAGCCTCCTTCCTTAAGTGCAGGCCAGACATCCGACAATATTCGTTTCTGACGCTGGGCAGATAATGACGCATTATCTGCCGACCACTCATTCCTTACCGCCGGGTCGGAAAACATTCCTTCACCAGAGCAAGGTGCATCAACCAGAATAAAGTCAAAATATTCTTTTAGTTCAGTGAATGAAGACGGGTCATTATTTGTCACGATGGCGTTTCCCAATCCCCATTTGGTAACGTTTTCAGCAAGCACTGATGCCCTTGAGCGGATCACCTCATTCGAGATAAGTACGCCATGTTTGCCTAAGAGTGATGAAAGATGCGTACTCTTGCCTCCAGGGGCTGCACAGAGGTCGAGAATCCTGATCCCTTCATTCTTAGGTTTCAGCTGTTTGTAAACCTCTTCAATAATCATACTCGATGCCTCCTGAGGATAATAGCAGCCGGAATGGAACAAAGGATCCATAGTAAATGACGGCCTCTTTTCAAGGTAGTAACCACTTTCAGACCAGGGAACACTATCTTCACCTGCTGGTGGTCTGTTCCATTTATTTCTGTTTAACCTGATACTGACCGGTGCTGGCAAATTCATTGCCTGCATCAGACCATCTGCATCAATATACTCCTGCTTGAATATTCTCTTTACAAACTCCGGAGGATACATACACTATCTTTTATTAAATGCTGATTTTCGTTTTGTACCTGGTTTGTCGTAAAGAAGGTGGTTTACCCTGAATGTAAGCCAGGCACAACCCGCACCTATAATGGCTCCTGCCAGAACATCCGATGGATAATGAACACCAAGGTCCATTCTTGAATATCCCACTGTACCAGCCCAGATAAATGATGGGGCAATTACATACCATTCTGGATAATTAAGACTTAGAGATGTTGCCAGGGCAAATGCCTGTGATGTATGGCCCGATGGAAAAGAAGGTGAGCCACCGGCAGATTCCTTTTCAATAAAAGGGTATGTATCAAAAGGCCTTGTACGGTTTACACTATACTTGATTATTGTTGAAATAATTGCGGTGACTGCAATTGAAGCTCCGATATTCAGAGATTTCCTCACAAGAATGGAATCATGTTTTATTAATCCTGCACCACATAATATTACAGGTGTTCCAATAGCTATCGGACCGGCTGAATTTGTAATCAGTTTAAAAGTGCCATCCAGCGACCTGTTCCTGTTCAGATTTATTTTCTTTAACAGGTTAATATCAGTATTCTGTGCCAGGATAACACTCTGGCCACAGATTAAGAAAACCACCAGATTCGGAATAATTTTTTTCAATCCGGAACAGGTTGAAATAGTTAAAAGTTAAAAGTTAAAAGTTTCAAATATGCAATACAATTAAGATTGATATTATTCTTCATATCCGTTTTGGATCTGGTAACCGGGTGAGTTTTTATTAAATTTCTTCCATAGGAAGAATACAGGAATTCCCAGCAGAACAATAATGAGTCCCGGGAATGTATAATTCGGTTTATAGATAAGCAGAATAACCATTATTGCCAGGGTTGTGACAATATACAAAGCAGGTATTATTGGGTACCCAAATGCTTTATACGGTCTGTTTATTTCAGGCCGTTTTTTACGCAGGATAAAGATTGCCAGAATTGTAAGCGTAAAGAAAAGAAGGACTGCAAAAATAACATAATCAAGCAGATCACTATATGTCCCTGATAAGCAAAGCAATACCGACCACACGCACTGAATGATCAGGGCAAAACCCGGAACCCCCTTACTATTCAGGTTTGCTATCTTCTTAAAGAACAGACCATCTTTTGCCATGGCATAATACACCCGTGGAGCAGCAAGGACCATTATATGCGAGCATCCGAAAGTGCTTATCATAATGAATACAGCCATGATTATTGCGGCATAATCGCCTATTATCACTCCCATTACAGAAGTGGCAACCCTGTCGTCGGTTGCAAATTGGATCCCCCTGGCGATAGCATCGGCACCTGCAGGGTTTCCATGAAGAGGCAGTATCCTTATATAAACAAAGTTAGCTATAAAATATAATACCGAAACCAATAACGTACCAAACAAAAGGCTGAGAGGAACAGTCCTTCTGGGGTTTATAACCTCCCCGGAAATATAAGTGATATTATACCAGGCATCTGCGGCAAAAAGTGATCCTACCAGGGCCGCTCCAAGTGCAGGTATAAGTGCAATACCTGCAAGAGGAATCTCATGATTTCCTTCACCTATTTTACTGGCCTGCCAGAATACTTCCCTGTTCAAATGAAACGCACCGGCGCTATTAGACACTATAAGTCCAAGTATTATAAAACCAAGAAGGGCAATCACCTTAGTGGATGAAAAAATGTTCAGTACCCATTTACCTGTGACAATTCCCCTGGTATTAAGCCATGTCAGAAAAACAATCAGCAGCATACCAACAAGTTGTGTTGAGCTTAATTTAAGTGAACCAACCTGCAGAAGTATATTGGTATCTGAGATCCACGGAATTATAACACCACTGAACTTTGCGAAACCAACACAAACAGCAGCAATTGAACCGCACTGGATTACCAGAAATGTTGTCCATCCGAAGAGAAATCCGATCAATGGGTGATAAGATTCACGGAGATAAACATATTGTCCTCCGACGCTGGGCATCATCGCTGCCAGTTCCCCATAGCTTAATGCACCAATAATTGTTATTATCCCTGTTATCAGCCATACAATCATAAGCCAGCCGGGAGATCCGACTGTTCTCGCTATATCGGCACTTACAATGAAAATACCGGATCCAATCATACCTCCGGCAACCATTGCGATGCCATCAAATAGGTTAACCCGTTTCTTCAAAAGGTGTTCTTCAGCCTGCATAATTCAATTTAATGTTAGCAAAAATAACCAAACAATCTGGATTTATATTTTTTAGTTCTTTTTTATCATTACACCGTTTGGAATATCATAGGATAGTTTAAAATAATCAACTTTGATTAACTATATTTCGTCGAAGAATTATTATAACCAAAGTGAAACACTATGAAAAAACTACTTTTCTCTTACCTTCTTATTTGCATTGCAGGTAATGTCCAGGGCCAAAAGTTTGATCAGCTGGCAAAAACCCCGCCTATGGGATGGAACAGCTGGAATAAATTCGGTTGCAATGTTAGTGATAGTCTGATTATGTCAATGGCTGATGCTATGGTTAGCAGCGGTATGAAAGAAGCAGGCTTTGAATATATTGTAATTGATGATTGCTGGCAAGTGGCCCGTGATGAAAATGGTGAGATAGTTGCCGATAAAGTGTGCTTTCCGAACGGGATAAAATATCTGGCAGATTATATTCATTCAAAAGGATTGAAATTCGGAATTTATTCATGTGCCGGAAGTCTAACCTGTGAGAAAAGGCCAGGAGCCCTTGGTCATGAATATCAGGATGCAAGAACATATGCCAGATGGGGAGTTGACTATCTGAAAGAAGACTGGTGCAATACCACCACACAGGATGCAAAATCGTCTTACACCAACATGCGTGATGCACTTTTTGCAGCCAAAAGACCAATTGTTCTCAGCATTTGTGAATGGGGATCGAATAAACCCTGGGAATGGGCATCACCGATCGGTCACTTATGGCGTACAACCGGGGATATTAATGATTCATGGAATAGCATGATAGGTATTTTCGAAAAACAGAAAGACCTCGCAAGATATGCAGGGCCAGGACATTGGAATGATCCTGATATGCTTGAAGTTGGTAATGGTAAAATGACTCTGGAAGAATACAAGACCCACTTTACACTCTGGTGCATGCTTGCTGCTCCACTAATGTCGGGTAACGATCTGAGAAATATGTCAAACGATTACAGGATGATCCTTACCAACAAGGAAGTAATTGCATTGGATCAGGATACACTGGGAAGACAGGCAACATGTTACAGGGATAACGGGGATTACCAGATATGGGTGAAACAACTGGCAGGAAATGAAAAAGCAGTATGCCTGCTTAACAAGAGCGATGAGAAAAAAACAGTACAGGTTGATTTCAATTTGCTATCACAGATAAGAGGAATGGGTCGTTTTGGGGGTCAGCAACTGAAACTTGAAGATTACAGGGTAAGAGATCTATGGGAACATAAGGATCTTACAATGAAAGAAAGTACTGTTTATATGGAACTTATACCACATTCAGTTAAGGTTTTCAGATTTATCAAAAAATGAAAAATGCATAGAATTCCAGAAGAGTTTGTTCCAAAAGACAAGATCCTTTAACCACAAAGACCACAAAGGATTAACATAAAAATCTTTTCCTGACAAAAGAAACGGATCGTTCTGATTAAGATATCAAAACGATCCGTTTATAATAAAACAGGTATCCTTCTGGCTCGACCAGTTATTTAACTGAAAATCTGTATATAGTTGTAGATTTAAGGGTTTCACCAGGATTGATAACAGTTGATGGGAACTGCGGCTTATTCGGACTGTCAGGAAAATGACCTGATTCAAGGCAGAAACCAGACCTGTATTGATATATTTTTCCACCATGTCCCTTCTGGGTACCATCAAGAAAGTTACCTGTATAGAACTGCATGCCTGGTTGATCGGTAATAACTTCAAGAACGCGGCCACTTACAGGATCAGTTACTGTAACATCTACATCTTCCTTGTTGTCCAGTACGAAATTATGATCATAACCTCCTCCAAGTACCAGTTGATCATATTTTTCATTTATCCTTTCACCAATTACGTGCGGTGTTGTGAAATCAAAGGGTGTGCCTGCGACTGGTCTGATTTCTCCTGTTGGAATAAGGCCTGAATCGACCGGAGTGATTCCCGATGCCCTGAGTGTGACAACATGGTCAAGTATATCGCCATTCCCTGCACCATGAAGGTTAAAGTATGCATGGTTGGTGACATTTACGACTGTCTTTTTATCAGTCGACCATTTATAGTCCATCACGATCTCATTATTATCAGTCCATGTATACACTATCTCAACATTTACTGTTCCCGGGTAACCTTCTTCCATATCCGGGCTAGTATAAGTTAACTTAAGCGCAGGATACTTTGAGTCCTTAACGATCTCACTATTCCATACTACACTGTGCCATCCGTCTGGTCCTCCATGCAGT
>JAHEYW010000022.1 GCA_023251395.1 Bacteroidales bacterium | reverse complement strand
CCAGGAGGAAGAGTTTTTTTTGAGAATTGGTGGTCATAGATCTGTTTTTGTTTTACAATAATTTTATTCGCCGGATGTTTGCCCCCCATTCTCCCCTAAAGGGGGGTTAATGCAGCAACTTAATCAGGATTAACAATGCGAATTAGGTCCCCTTCAGGGGGGTTGGGGGGTTGTTATCCTCAGCGAACCACTCGGCATAGGATTTTGCCGTTTCATAAAGTTTAAGACTGTGCAGGGTAATATTTTCCGGAAGATTTTTATTGATTTTCTGTGCATAATCTGCAACCAGGTTTTCGCAGGTTGGCTGGTAATCGACAACCACCGTATTCCCGAAAGTCTCCCTGAACATCTTTATTTTTTCCTGGTCAAAATCCCTGCTGACTACAACCGCATGGTCAAACACATTTACTATTTCTCTTAGCACAATGGCCTTAAGATCAGTAAAATCCATTACCATCCCGTTTTTAGGGTTCTGCAGGTTGTTGACCGGGACTCCGGCAATTGTCACAAAGAGTCTGTAGGAATGCCCATGAACATTCCTGCATGGGCCATCATAATTCCATAGAACGTGTGCCATTTCAAAAGTAAATTCCCTTGTAACGCGTATTATCTGATTCATTTTTAATCTGTTTTTTAAATTACAAAACTAACCATTCCGGCTCAATTTTGTTTAAGTAAAAGGTGCTGATTTATGCTGTTTTCAGATATATAGGCCTTTATTAACCTTAATGTATTAAATAAAACCGTACCTTTGCACCCTGTTGATTAAGAAAGTAATATGGCAGAGACATTAAATGAGTGTTATACATTTCCTTCAATGTTCAATGAAACACTGAGGAAATTTGGTAATCACGATGCTTATGCGTTTGTCGGGGAATCTCCTGTCAGCTATGTGGCTGTTAACCTGAGGATCCAATCTGTAATTGCATTCCTTGAAAAGATGGGAGTTGAGCCGGGAGACAGGGTTGCAATACTGAGCACCAACATGCCAAACTGGGGAATTACATATTTTGCTATAACATTTATGGGGGCAATAGCTGTTCCTGTATTACCTGATTTTTCAAATACAGAAGTCACCAATGTTCTTGAACATTCAGGTGCTAAAGCAATTTTTATTACATCTCCCCTGCTATCGCGTATTGAAGGATTCTTTTCAAACGATCTTAAGTCGATAATCCTTATTGAAGATTTTTCAGTTATTTATTCTGATATCTCCAATCTCATTTATGATCCTGCAGCTGTTGCGGGAAAATCATATGAAGTAAAGGAAGATGATCTTGCTTCTATAATTTATACTTCAGGTACAACCGGACGCTCAAAAGGGGTAATGCTTACCCATAAGAATATTTCATTCAATGCAAGAAAAGGCAGGGTCATTCAGCCAATTAACGAGTACGACCGCTTCCTTTCTGTTTTGCCATTATCACATACTTATGAGAACACACTTGGACTGATTCTTCCGATGATTAGCGGAGCCTGTGTATACTACCTAAGAAAACCGCCGACACCAACTGTTCTTATTCCGGCACTTTCGGAGGTGCGACCTACAATTATGCTGACAGTTCCTCTGATAATGGAAAAAATATATTTCAACAAGATCCTTCCTGCCTTTACCGATAACTTCCTGATGAAGATGGCCTATAAAATACCGTCACTAAGGAAGTTGCTGAATAAGGCTGCAGGAAAGAAACTGATGAAAACCTTTGGCGGTGAAATAAAATTCTATGGCATTGGCGGAGCAAAACTTAACAAAACGGTTGAGAAGTTCCTTCTCGAAGCAAAATTCCCGTATGCAATTGGTTACGGTCTTACCGAGACTTCTCCTCTTCTTGCTGGTGCAAATCCTTCGAAATCTGTTTTTGAATCAACCGGCCCAAAAATTGAAGGGATCGAACTTAAAATAAACAATCCTGATAAAATTACCGGGGAAGGAGAGATCTGGGCAAAAGGTCCTACAGTGATGAAAGGATACTACAAGGAACCCGAAATGACAAAAGAGGTAATTTCTCCTGATGGATGGTTCCGGACCGGTGATCTTGGTGTAATGGATGACAGAAATAATCTTTATATCAAAGGCAGACTAAAAAACATGATTCTCAGTGCCAGTGGTGAGAATATTTACCCGGAAGAAATTGAATCGGTAATAAATAATTTCAGATTTGTTGTTGAATCCCTTGTCATTCAGCAAAAAGGCAAGTTAGTGGCCCTGGTCCACATTAACATGGAAGAACTCGAAAAGAAATACCAGCTTCTCAAAGAGGATGTATCCAGACACGTTGAAGAGAAGATCGATGATATGCTTATTGAGTTGCAGGCATATGTCAATTCAAGAGTAAGCAAATTCTGTCAGATTCAGAAGGTTGTACTTCAGCCTGTACCTTTCCAGAAAACGGCTACATTGAAGATCAAGAGGTTTCTTTATACTTAAGAACCCCCCTTCACCGCTGCTGCATATCTCTTGTTAACCTCATCCCAGTTAACAATGTTCCAGAAAGCATCGATGTAATCTGCTCTCTTGTTCTGATATTTCAGATAATATGCATGCTCCCATACATCAATTGTAAGAATCGGCGCCCCTTTAACAGGAGAAAGGTCCATTAGTGTGTTATCCTGGTTGGGTGTGCTGGCAACCGCAAGTGTTTTTTCCGGAGTAAGATAAAGCCATGCCCAGCCACTACCGAATCTTGCTTTGGCAGCGTTATTGAAAGTTTCTTTAAACTTGTCAAACGAACCAAAGGTTTTATCAATAGCTGCTTTAAGCTGTTCTGACGGGGTTGTTGTACCTTTTCCCAGGTTATTCCAGAAAAGTATGTGATTATAAAAACCGCCGCTATTATTCCTTATTGCATCTCCTCTGGTCGAAACGCTTTTAAGGATATCTTCTACCGCCATCGACTCCATCGGAGTGCCTTTTATGGCATTAACAAGGTTGTTAAAGTAAGTCCTGTGGTGCCTGTCATAATGAATTTCAACTGTACGGGCATCCATGTAAGGCTCAAGTGCATCATAAGCATAGGGTAGCGCAGGAAAAACAATTGGCGCGGAGCTTAATTCCTGGCTGTCTGAAATGGTTTTTGTTGCGGCTGCTGAAAGGGCTCTCTTTCCAAGGAAGAGCGCGGCTGCTCCAAAACCTACTGATCTGACAAATTTTCTTCTTTCCATAGTTGTAATTTTATTCTGAAATAACATCAGAGGTGATAATTTTGTTCATTGTTGAAAACTGGCTGGAAGTCCGAAGTCCGAAGACCGAAGCAGAAATAATTTAATAATAGTTAAAGCCTGTCTGCTTTTCTTGCTTCCTACTTCCGTCTTCCGGCTTCCCGCGCCACATGATATTTCCAACCTTATACATCTTTATGAGGTTTTTTTTATACTTTTAATGGCCTCAAAAGGAGTATTTTGACAGGGAACCTGAAATTAACCTTAAATTTAAGATAAATTTAGTTTTATTGAGTATTCCAATCACTGCCAATAGCAGAAACAATGAGTGAAGAGAAGAAAACGAAGAAGTCCGAAAGCTCTGAAATAGAAAGAATTCTGGAGTCTTCCAGACGCGAGTTCCTTAAAAAGGCCGGGCTTTCAGGTGCTGCAATAATTACCGGAGCTGCCGCTATTTATGCGGGTTTCAGACATGAGAAAGGGAAACGACCTGAGAATGTAATTAAAGTTCTCACCCCTGATAACAGGCTTGTTGAAATTCCAGCAGATCAGGTAAAGGATTATAAACCCGGACTTAAAGTCTTTCAGACAAGAGGAAGAGCAGGTCTGAAAGGTAAAAAATGGGTTATGTTGATCGACCTTTCAAAATGCAGAAATGCCAGGAAATGTGTTACTGCCTGTCAGGCGGCACATCATTTAAGGCCATATGAATATCACATGAACACACTGATAATGCAGGAATCTGTAAATATGCCTGCTTATTATATGCCAAAACCATGTCATCATTGCGATAATCCTCCATGCGTTTCAGTATGCCCTGTCGATGCCACATTCAAACGCCAGGATGGAATAGTTCTTATTGACAATGAGAGATGTATTGGTTGCCGCTTCTGCATGGCTGCATGTCCATATTCAGCAAGGATCTTTCACTGGCAGGATCCTCAGAATACCGAAGAGGATAAAGGGGAAATTTATAATATCGAACTGAATGTTCCTCAGAAACGCGGAACAATATCCAAATGTCTTTTCAGCGCCGACAGATTAAGGGATGGAATGCTTCCATATTGTGTTTCCGCGTGCCCTAATGGCGTATATTATTTTGGTGATGAAAATGAAGATGCTGTAACAAACGGAACAACTAAAGAAACCGTCAGCCTGAAAGAGCTCCTTAAAAAGAACGGGGGATATCAACTGCTAACAGAGCTGGGAACGAAACCAAGAGTTTATTACCTCCCGCCAAAAAACAGGCTTTTTGAATTTGAAGAGCCAGATTCAGGTACCCAGGGGGAAAAGAGTTAAAATAACCGGACCAGATTATGACAGACCACGATAATCAGCAATATAAGGACCGGCTCGAAAAAGTAGCCTCCGTTGTTCTACGCCCGGTAAGAATAAACAATAAAGGATTTATTCTCTGGATGGGATTTCTTATTGTCGCTTTTGCAGCATGCCTGTTCGCTTATTCAATCCAGCTGCGGAAAGGACTGATTGTGACTGGCCTCAGGGATTATACAAGCTGGGGAATGTATATCGCCAACTTTGTATTTTTTGTTGCCACCAGCCTTGTAGGAATGCTTATAAGCTGCGTACTGGGACTTATCGGTTTCAAGTGGGTGAAACCGGTAGCCAGGATTGCGGAGATAATTGCGATTGCATTCGCTGCAGTAGCAGGCCTGGTTATTATTTCTGACATGGGGCGTCCCGACAGGCTCCCTTATGTCTTCATGTTCGGAAGAGTGCAGTCTCCAATTCTCTGGGATGTTACCGTCGTTACAACATACTTTGCATTAAGCCTCCTGTTATGGTTCTTCCCACTTATACCCGACCTTGCTGTTGCAAAAAACAAACTTTCAGGTCGTCCTGCATTTCTTGCCAAAGCTTATGAGATCCTTTCATTCAAATGGGTTCACCATGAGGAACAATATCGTATTTTGCACATAGCAGTAAGAATCCTTCTTATCCTTGTCGTACCAACAGCATTTGCAATCCACACCGTTACCTCCTGGCTATTTGCATTTACACCCAGGGCCGGATGGGATAGCTCTATTTTCGGACCTTATTTCATTTCCGGTGCATTTGTATCGGGGACTTCTGCCCTGCTTATCGCAATGTATTTTTTCAGAAAAAATTACAAATTTCAGGATTATCTGACAGATTTTCACTTTGAAAAACTGGGGAGAGTATTATTCCTGGTCTCGATTGTATATCTCTATTTCAACCTGAATGAGTTTCTTGTTCCGGCATATAAAATGAAAAAACTGGATGCTATTCATCTTCATGAACTATTCATGGGGAAATATGCTCTTCTGTTCTGGAGCGTTCAGCTTGGGGGGCTGGTTATTCCCATTATAATACTTCTTATCAGAAAGATGAGAAAGCCATTGCCACTTTTTATCATTTCTATGTTTGTGTTTGCTGCCTCCTGGTTAAAGAGGTTTATAATAGTTGTTCCTCCACAGGCACATCCATTTCTTCCGGTCCAGAATGTTCCCGCCGAATGGCATATTTATTCGCCGACATTGATTGAAACTGCGATAACAATGGCTTCATTATTGCTTGCCCTGATAATAATTACTGTTTTGTCAAAACTCTTCCCAGTTCTGCCTGTCTGTGAGCTTGCAGAAGATGAAGCTATTGCTGATAATGAACTATTGTCCGGTATAGAAAATAATTCAAAATGAACCGCCTCCTGATCATATTATTACTGCAGCTGTTTCCTGTCATCCTGATGTCTCAGGGCTGGGACACCCCCGCTGACAAGAAAGGAAAACTAAGTCCTTTCAAGTTCACCGATGAAACAAGGATTGTCGGAGAAAAACTATACTTGCTTAACTGCAAATCATGCCATGGCAACCCCGGTAAAGCCAATTTTATAAATCTTGTCCCGTCCCCGGGTGACCCGGCAACCGATAAGATTCAACATAACAGCGACGGAGAGATATTTTACAAAGTCACGACTGGCCGTGGCCCAATGCCCTCCTTCAAAAACGCCCTCTCCTCTAACGATATCTGGAATATTATTTCTTTCCTCCGAAGCTTTAACCCTAAATATATACAGGCATTTCAACCTGAGATTAAATCAGCTGCCTATCCGGGGGCAACAATAAATATTTCTCTTTTGCTTAACAAAAAGAAGGATTCCGTAATTGTAAAACTTACTGCGATAAGTCCAAAAATTATAGTACCGGTAATAAACGCGGGTATCAAACTGCTGGCAAAAAGAACTTTCGGGATGATGCCTGTTGATGAGGATAAAACTTCCGATATGAAAGGGTTTGCTGCATTTAAAATTCCGAAGGGATTCCGTGGAGATACTGCCGGAAATGTATATTTTTCTTTGCGGTTTACCGATGAAGATAAGTTTGGCGCGTTCAGCAAGGATACTGTAATAAAAGCCGGGGAAATTACAATCCCGCAAAGTCTGGTGAAAGACAGGGCAATGTGGAATAATGTGAGAAAAGCCCCGATATGGATACTGCTTACCTTCAGCCTTGGGGTTATGAGCGTCTGGGGTTTCATTTTCCTGGTGCTCTTTAAATTGCGGGATATATATATCGTAGGGGAATATCTTGATAAAAATCCCGGGAAAGAAGAAAGTGAATTAAAATGACACACACATAATATGAAAAACCTCTCTGCCATCGGAAGAATCCTTTTTGCGATTCCATTCTTCATCTTTGGGATAAATCATTTCCTGATGCTGGACTATTATGTCGGAATGCTGACTTCTTTCATTCCCCTTGGCCCTTATACAATTATTCTGACTGGTGTTGTAATGATCATCGCCAGTATAAGCATTATAACACGAAAATACATTGTACAGTCAACGCTTACTCTTGCAACTCTGTTGCTGCTGTTTATTGTTACTATCCACATTCCTCATCTCCTTGACGGGTCAGACAGGACTGTTACACTTATTGCCTTACTTAAAGATATTTCCCTGCTGGGAGGATCTTTAATGATTGCCGGAATGAATATTGAAAACAAAAAGTAGACTATCTATGCGTTACATTATCAGGATTATTTTACTTGTTTGCCTGCCGTTATTAAGCATCAATGGTGTTTATTCACAGGACTTTATCAAAGAGAGCAATTTTACTAAGGAAGTTGATATCGGGATTGTCGAAAAGCTGGGCAATACTATACCGCTGGATCTGACGTTCAACAACGAAAACGGGGAATCTGTTTCCCTTAGGCAAATAATAAATAAGCCTACCATTCTGATGTTTGTCTATTTTGACTGCCCGAATCTGTGCAGTCCGCTTATGGACGGTGTTGCAGATATGCTCAGCAAGCTGGATATGACAATTGGAAAAGATTTCAATGTTATAACGATTAGTTTCAACACAAAGGATACTCCGGAAAAGGCAAAGGAGAAAAAGGTCAATTTTGTCCAGAAAATAAGCAAGGAAAACCAGAAATACTGGGCATACCTTACCGGAACGCAGGAGCATATTGATTCGATAACTGCAGCCGTGGGATATAAATTTAAAAGCCAGGGTCTCGATTTTGCACATCCCTCAGCAATAATGATCCTGAGCCCTACCGGAAAGATCACAAGATATCTTTATGGACTAACATTCCTTCCTTTTGATGTAAAAATGGCGATTATTGAAGCACAGAAAGGAATTACCAGACCAACAAGCAGCAGGGTTCTTGAATATTGCTTTGCATATAATCCCAGCAGCAAAACATATACACTACAGGTTACAAGGATTGTCGGAATACTGATGCTATTTGTTCTTCTGACAGGAATTGTTGTCCTGATTTTCAGGAAAAAAGCAAAATAAAACAAATATCGATATGACAGATACGGGAAGCAGAACATATGTCAGCTATCTGGACCACCAGGGGAGGTTCAAAGGAATATTTTCCTGGTTGCTGTCCACAGACCATAAAAAGATCGGGCTGATGTATTTAAACGCAGTAATCGTTTTCTTTTTTGTGGCAGTCATACTGGGACTTTTGATGAGAATTGAGCTGCTGGCCCCTGGCCGGACAATCATGGGGCCGCAGACATATAACGGTATGTTTACGATTCATGGTGTAATAATGGTATTCATTATTGTTATACCAGCTCTTCCTGCAGTTTTTGGCAACTTCTTCCTGCCGATCCTCATCGGAGCTAAAGATGTTGCCTTCCCGCGATTGAATCTATTCTCTTTTTATCTGTATATCCTCGGTGCAATTCTTGGCGTCCTTTCACAATTTGCCGGAAGCGGTCCTCCTGATACCGGCTGGACTTTCTATGTTCCTTATAGTGCTCAGTCTGCTACAAATGTGATTTATGCACTTACGGCAGCATTTATCCTTGGTTTCTCTTCAATCCTGACAGGTCTCAATTTCATAGTAACTATTCATAGAATGAGAGCCCCCGGAATGACATGGTTCAAAATGCCTCTGTTCCCCTGGGCTCTATATGCAACAGCCTGGATACAGGTACTCGCAACTCCGATCATTGGGATTACTCTGCTTATGGTGATTGCAGAAAGAGTTCTCAACATTGGTTTTTTCGACCCTGCATTGGGCGGAGATCCTGTTCTTTTCCAGCACCTGTTCTGGATATATTCCCACCCGGCAGTCTATATAATGGTTCTGCCTGCAATGGGAATTGTCTCTGAGATCTTCCCGACATTCAGCCAGAAGCCTGTATTTGGATATGGTGCAATAGTATTCTCCA
Source organism: Bacteroidales bacterium (assembly GCA_023251395.1). Taxonomy (GTDB): domain Bacteria; phylum Bacteroidota; class Bacteroidia; order Bacteroidales; family VadinHA17; genus LD21. The sequence continues at coordinate 14,209 of JAHEYW010000022.1, read as the reverse complement.
GCCTTGCTATAGCATTTGTTGGTTCATTTGTCTGGGGACATCATATGTTTACATCTGGTATGAGCTACTGGGCAAGATGGTTTTTCTCATTTACCACTTTCATTGTTGCAGTACCCAGTGCTATAAAGGTGTTTAACTGGATATCAACAATGTATGGCGGATCCATTGACCTGAAGCCTCCCCTGCTTTATGCAATCGGCTTTATCTTTCTTTTCATGATCGGTGGCTTTACCGGTCTTACTCTTGGATCTCTTGCATCGAATATACAAGTACATGGGACATCATATGTAGTAGCTCATTTTCATTATATCATCTTTGGCGGAATGGGATTTGCCTTCTTTGCAGGAATACATTACTGGTTCCCCAAAATGTTTGGAAAGATGTATAATTTCACCATTGCCAATATATCCTGGGTGCTGGTGTTTGTAGGGTTCAACGTTTTCTATTTTCCTCAGTTTATCATTGGATTTCAGGGAATGCCAAGAAGGTCATTTGATTATCTGCCTCAATTCCAGACAGGAGAAGTCATTTCATCTATCGGATCTATGGTTCTTGTTGCCGGATTATTTCTGATGGTTATCAATCTGTTCCGCGCAGTTTATAAAGGAGATCCGGCCCCGGCGAATCCATGGAAGGGAGTTACGCTTGAGTGGCAGATACCATCGCCTCCGGAACATGAAAACTTTGAAACTATACCTGAGATTAAAAACAAACCATACTTCTTTGGTAATACCAGCACAAACTAATTTTGGAAGATATGTCGGATTCCCACAACAATATTGAACACTTTGATAATGAAGCCGGGAAGATGGGAATGTGGATCTTTCTGTTCACAGAGTTGTTCCTTTTCGGTGGATTATTTCTTGTCTATGCTGTTTTCAGAACGAAATACTCCGCTGATTTTCATGCCGGAGCTTCAGAGCTTAACTCATTTATCGGTACACTTAATACGGTTTTTCTTCTTACAAGCAGTATGACAGTAGCGATGTCGCTTACTGCTATTCAGAAAAATAATAAAAACCTTGCATTATTTCTTGTTTCGGTTACTATTATGCTCGCAGCCCTTTTTATGATGAATAAATATTTTGAATGGTCCCATAAATTCGAATTCAAAATATATCCGGGTTCTTCTGTTCTGAAAAACATGAACCGTGGCGAACTTCTTTTCTTTGGCTTATATTATATGATGACCGGCCTTCATGCATTGCATGTGCTGGTGGGAATGATATTGCTTTCCATAAACTTAGTAAAGATAAAAAGAGGGGTCGTGAATATGAAAAGATACCTTTTGCTTGAAAACAGTGCGCTGTACTGGCACCTGGTAGACCTAATATGGATATTCCTCTTCCCGCTTTTATACCTGATAACCTGATTAACAAAGACCATATGAATAACGAAACACATATTTCAAGCTATTCCTCACTGGCAATTGTCCTGATCATATTGTTGCTACTGACAATGATCTCTGTGACAGTAACCGGTTTTCACCTTGGTCCGTTTGCTGTTGCGGCAGCTCTTATAATTGCAAGCATAAAAGTGGCTTCTGTGATCACATATTTTATGCATGTGAAATTTGAAAGCCTCTTCATGAAGCTTATGATATCCGGTGTCTTCGTAATTTTTGCGCTGATCATTATTATCACATTTATTGATTATTTACTAAGGTAAAACTTAAAAGCCAGCAGAAATGTACAACGGTGCATCAAATCTTTCAGGCGGGGTAGACTGGGCGTTTACGTTCATCTTTATTATAGCTTTTATTTTCATTGTTGGAATTACTGCATTTATGATCTATACGGTTATCCACTTTTCAAGGAAAAAGGGAAAACCGGCGAGGCAGTTTGAGAGTAGCACCAAACTGGAGATATTATGGACTGCCGTTCCTACAATTCTTGTTATGCTGATGTTCTATTATGGCTGGGTTGCTTTTGCGCCAATGCGCCAGGCTCCTTCAGACGCTCTGAGGGTAACAGCTATCGCGAGGAAATGGGAATGGGAATTTGATTATGGTAACGGGATGAAATCAAAAGAGCTGGTGATCCCTGTAAGCAAAGCTGTTCGCCTTGATCTTAAATCAGAGGATATTAATCACAGTCTTTTCATTCCTGCATTCAGGGTAAAAGAGGACGTTATCCCGGGTTATAACAACTTTCTCTGGTTCATCCCTAACTTTAAAGGCAGCTATGAAATTCTCTGCACTGAATATTGTGGTCTTTTGCATTCAGCTATGTTGTCAAAAGCAGTTGTTGTGGATCAGTCCGAGTTTGATAAATGGTTTGCCGACCTTAAAAACAAAGTTTTTGTGAAAGAACCCGAAGGATTCACCCTTTTAAGAAACAAAGGTTGTCTGGCATGCCATACCATCGATGGGACAAAGCTTGTCGGACCTTCATTTAAAGGCCTTTTTGGGTCAGAAAGGACACTGATTGTTGACAATAAGGAGGTAAAGAAAAAGGCTGACGAAGCCTATATTACCAAAAGCATTTACGACCCCGATTCTGAAGTAGTTTCCGGGTTCAACAAAGGCCTGATGAAGTCATACAAGGATGTAATTAGTGAAGCGGAACTGAAGATTATCATCAATTATCTACAATCCCTTAATGAGAAAAAATAGTTATATTTCTCTTACTTCGATACTGATACAATTAATTAAGACCCGGCTCTCCCTGGCCGTTACCCTTTCTTCTGTGTCAGGCTATTTTATATCACAGAAGGATCCGGGGATAAACCTGGTTTTTCTGACTTCCGGAGTATTTTTCCTTGCTGCAGCTGCCGCTGTTCTTAACCAGATATCTGAGATTAAATACGACCGGCTGATGTCTCGTACAAAAGAGAGACCGCTTCCTCTTGAACTGATTTCAGAAAAATCAGCAACAGGCATCACAGTGTTTTTGTGCGGGGTTGGTATATTGTGCCTTTCGTTTACGGGGATCATTGTTGTAAGTCTTGGATTCGCTGCTGTAATATTGTATAACCTGATCTATACAAAACTCAAAAGAATAAGTGTACTTGCAATCATTCCAGGAGCAATTGTCGGAGCAATTCCGCCATTGATGGGATATGAAGCCGCTGGCGGCGGGATTCCTGATCCGGCAATAATAATGTTTTCCTCATTTGTTTTTCTCTGGCAGCTGCCCCATTTCTGGCTTATCCTGATAAAAAACCGCAAAGACTACGAGGTTGCAGGGTTTGTTACTTTTTCCCGGACTATTACCAAGGGACAGATAAGGAATCTGGTATTCTTCTGGGTTTTGCTATCATCTGTTTTTCTGGTCGAATTTACAGAATTGTTTGAGGTTTTCTCAGTCAAAATAAGCTGGCTTCTTATACCGGTTAATCTCATTTTTATTGTTCTGTTCCTCTTTTCACTTTTTGGCAGGAGTGAAAAAGAAGAATATTCCCGTGCATTTATTTTAATAAATATATTCAACCTTCTGATAATGATCCTGTTCATTATCAATTCCTTTCTTTAACTTCTTGTCTGTTGGTATTTTAGAGTAAATCGAGAACCTGCAAGGTTGGAATTTAATTCAATAAATATAAAACACAGGCCTTCTCCTGCAGCGCAAAATTAAATGAACCTGGTTTATTGCTTATAACGATTTGCAATAAGCTGCAATTCATCCGATTCATAAATTGTCTTTACCTGATCTCGGCTTAATAAGGAGATCATGGCTTTGGCAACATCCCGGGCCTGAATACTTCGGTATTTTTTCATTTTCCCGTAAAGTAACGGGCTGAAAATTTTCATAAATATTTTTCCTGCATTTTCGCCGCTCCTTTTTTCTTTCCTTTCACCCAAAAGCATTGACGGTCTGACAATTGCAGTGTTCTCAAAATAATATTTCATTATCCCTTCTTCCATTTTCCCTTTTATCTTCAGATAATAATTTGAAGATGAATGGTTTGCTCCGATTGAAGAAACGACCGCTAACCTCTTTACTCCGTTTTTACAAGCCGCAGAAGTAATTGAAACTGGCAGATCACAATCAATCTCTTCCATAATTTTTATAGAACCTGCTTTTTTTATGGTTGTCCCCAGGCATATGAAAAGATCGTCGCCCTTTATTTTATCTTCAAAAGAGGCAACATTCTGAAAATTAACAATATATTCTGTGATCTTCGGATGTGTAATCTCTGCTGGCTTCCTTACAAATATCTTTATTGAATCATATTTATCTGAAGCCAGAAGCTCTTTTAGTAAAAGGTTTCCGACTAATCCTGTCGATCCGAAAACCAGTGCAGTTTTGTTTACCATTTTCTTCTGATATTTCTTATAAAAACAAATTGTATGATTCCATTCTTAACAGGAATTTCATTTGATGATGTTGAAAAGGCAGAAATCCATTAATCGCAAAGGACGCAAATATTAAGCTAATTATCTGTGGTACTAAATATTTTTTTACCATAGGGCATCACTACAATTCAGATATTATGAAAAATAGCCCCTTGACCTCAAAATGAAAATATTAAGTCAGTCACGGGGGGTCTGTAATATTTTTATTATTTTGCGCCACTAATTTAAAAAGGTGGCAGCAATGTCAACAGCACAGAAGTCTTTTTTGTTTATTCTGCTGATCCTGATTGCCGATCAGGCTCTTAAGATTTGGATCAAGACACATATGTTTATAGGACAGGAGATCCATATCTTTGGAGATCGTGGCATGCTCCATTTTATTGAAAACAACGGGATGGCATTCGGGATGGAGATGGGGGGCAAACCAGGAAAATTAATACTGAGTATTTTCAGGTTAATTGCAATATGTGGTATTGGCTGGTACCTTTCAACCCTAATTAAGAGTAAGGCAAATCTGGGTTTCATTCTTGCTGTAAGTGCAATCATGGCAGGAGCAATTGGAAATATCATTGACAGTGCCTTTTACGGCATGATCTTCAGCGAAAGCTTTAATAATGTCGCGGTATTGTTTCCCCGGGACAGAGGTTATGCATCTTTCCTCCATGGACGGGTTGTTGATATGCTGTATTTCCCGGTAATAAATACTCACTGGCCGGAATGGTCTCCTTTCAGACCTGGTCAGTCATTGATTTTCTTCAGGCCGGTATTTAATCTATCTGATGCATCGATCACATGCGGTGTTTTTTCAATCCTCCTTTTTCAGCGGAGAATGTTCAGCCATACGGAAGAAACTAAACCGGAAATTACACCTGAACCCTGAATTTTTAAATCCGTGTGCCGTACGCCGCGCACCGTTTAGCTTTTTTCACAGCAATTGCTTACACAACTTAGCAGTACCTTAAGCGTTTCGTGTTTCAGGAAATAATAGATATTCTTCCCATCTCTCTTTGAAGATAAAACACCTTTATCCTTTAAAATACCAAGATGATGTGAGGCTGTAGCCTGCTCAATCCTGAGCTGTTTATGTATTTCTGTTACTGTTAGTTTTTGTCCGTCTTCAAGACATCCAATAATTGCAATCCTCATAGGGTGGGCTAATGCCTTGAGCATCCCTGCGGCTTTCTCAAGACTCTCAGGATTTAATTGACTGTTTGTCATTTCGCTTTATATTTATACTGCAAATATATATAAATATGTTCATGGGATGCATGTGTGGTGTGCCTCTTTGTCAATGGTCCGTCCATTCAAGCTCTATACTTTTGGGGAGTGCGGGAAGTTGTTCTGCAGAAAGAATGATGTCAGTATCCGGTTCTATAGCTTTTTTATGTATGTTTGGACGAAATTCTTTTCTATGTCATCACTCTCTGCAATAAAGAAACCTGTTGAAAAAGATATGGCTGAATTTGAAGCCTATTTCAACAGAACCATGAAAAGTGATGTCCCCTTGCTCAAAATTGTCCTTAATTATATACTGAGGAGAAAGGGGAAACAAATGAGGCCTTTGCTTGTATTCCTTGCTGCAAAGCTTAACGGAGAAATAAATGAAGCGACGTTCGTTGCTGCAACAATGATCGAACTTGTTCACACAGCCTCCCTTGTTCATGATGATGTTGTTGATGATGCACAGGAAAGACGTGGCGCATTATCTATTAACGCTTTGTGGAATTCAAAAATTGCGGTTCTTGTCGGTGATTATTTGCTTACCAGAGGTCTTTTGATCAGCGTTCAGACGATGAGGTACGATATGCTGGAGATATTATCGGAGGCGGTCAAATCAATGAGTGAGGGAGAATTGCTACAGATCCAGAAAGCAAGAAAGCTGAATATCAAGGAAGAGGATTATTACAAGATAATCAGGATGAAAACAGCGGCAATAATTTCAGCATGTACTGCCTGCGGAGCAAGGTCTGTGACCTCAGATACAGAGATCATTATGATAATGAAAGACCTTGGCGATAATATCGGTATCGCATTTCAGATCAGAGATGACATTCTCGATTACGAGGGAAACGGACTGACCGGAAAAGCTGCCGGGAACGATATAAAGGAAAGGAAAATTACCCTTCCCCTGATATATGCACTGGAACAATCTGCCAATTCAAAAAAAAGACATATTCTCTCTATTGTCAGGAGCAGGAAAAAAACAAAATCTGAGATAAACGAAGTAATAGATTTTGTTGCAGAATACGGCGGTATGCAATATGCGGAAATGAGAATGAATCAGTATCGCGACAAAGCGCTTGCAATACTTGACTCCTATCCTGATTCAGAAGTTAAGAACTCCATAAGAGAGTTCATCCTTTATACAACTTCCCGGAACAAATAATACCAAAAGAGAAATAGCCAGAAAAGCCATTCCCTGGCTGTTAGCCATTTAGACGGCGGCTTCCAGTTTGATTTTTGCCACTTTCTCCATATCACTTGTGTAGTATCTTGATCCAATAAAGAAAAGTATGGATCCGAGTGCAAGCACAAATGGGAGGATGCTCATTGCAGCCTTAATATTGGAGAGATCGGAAATTTTACCAAGCACAATCGGAGCTGTAAAGGAACCAAGCAGGTTCTGGACGGCAACCGCAATTGCATATGAGGTCGCTCTTAATCCAGGATGAATGACATCCTGGGTCACTGCTGCAGCTCCGGCAATAAACAACATCACCGTTGTACCAAAGACAAACAGCATTACAATCTGGCCTGTTCCTTTTAGCAGGAAAAAAGCAATAAAGAGGGAAATTGCGGATACAAACGTCGAAATTGCAGGAAACAACATCCTGGCCTGTGGCATTCTCTTTCTCCATCGGTCAACAATATAACCCCCAACCGGAGCGCCGATCAGGGCAAGCATCATAACAGCACCGGCAAGTGTTCCCGCGAATTTTGGATCTAGTTTATGCTCAATTTCAAAGAATTGTGGCAACCAGACAATCATGGCCGTTGTAACAAAAACGATCGCAGCCATTCCGAAATATGTAAATAAAACAGATGGTCTGGTCATAAATTCCCTGATCATATCCTTTTTCTCCATTTTTATCTTATTGTTGCCTTTGTCAACAAAGGAAAGATCTACTGTTTTATAGTCTTTTAAGAAAAGAAAAAGAATTGCCACAAGAAGTCCCGGCCCTGCAACGATTCCGAAAGCATGTTTCCATCCGAATGAGTTGGCAATAATGCCCCCCATTGTTACACCTATTGCTGAACCGATTGGAATGGAGGCATTCCATAATCCCATCATTTTTGATCTCTTTTCGATCGGATACATTCCGGAGATCAGTGCAGTCCCTCCGGGAGCATATCCGGCTTCACCAAAGCCGATCATTATTCTTGCAAGGAAAAGTTGTACATAATTGCCCGTCAGTGCGCAAAAGAATGTGGCCACGCTCCATACAATTGCCATTATGCCAATTGTTTTGGTCCTGCTCCACCTGTCGATAAGAAGCGAAATTGGAAATGTAAGTATTCCGATAGCCAGATATATAACAGAAACGAGCCAGCCGCATTGTGTATATGTTATATGGTAGTCGTTCTGAATATAGGTGAACATCGAATTGACAACCATCCTGTCTGCATAATCAAATACATAAAGAAGGAACAGAAGCATAAAAACATAATTTGAATAACTTTTTGAAAAAAGATAGCCTGTGCGGTCTTCAGTTTTTTTCATGAGATCAGGTTTATTGTTTTACCTTCGAAATCTATATTTATTTGATTTACAGCTGTTTTAACTCCAGGAAATCAGCTGTTTGATAATACCTCCATACCAAGTAAGCAAAAAAATTTATGTTTCAGTGAATTTGTTGTATTTTTAAGTCTTTATACTTATTTCCAAATCAACAAACCTTCAAATAATTTAATTTTATGGCTTCACTCAAACAAATCGAAGATTTTCTGGTAGCTCAGCCAGTTGCCCTGGTGGGCGTATCAAGAAATCCAAAGAAATTTGGTCAGATGGCCTTCAGGGAGCTGAAGGAAAAAGGGCTGAATGTCGTTCCTGTAAATCCATCTGCAACTGAAATCCTGGGGGTAAAAGTGTTTCCAAATATAGCCGCTTTACCTCCTGAAGTAAAAGGGGTTATCATAATGACCAAAAAGGAACAAACCCTGGATGCTGTTAAAGCAGCAAAACAGAAAGGAATTAACAACATCTGGATACAGCAATTCGCAGAAACAAAAGATGCACTTAAAGAACTTGAAGGATCTCAGATCAATTTCATTACAGGAGAATGTATCCTGATGCATTACAAACCAAATGGTTTTCATAAGTTCCATCGTGGCCTGAACAGGTTTTTTGGCAAGTTTCCCAAATAATACAAAATGCTGATCAGGAAGATAGAGATTTATAAGTCTCCGATCAGACTGAAAGAACCATTTATCATTTCTCTCGGTTCGGTTTATCATGCAGAGAATATCATAGTTGTCATCCGCACTGATGAGGAGATTTCCGGATTCGGTGAATGCAATCCTTTCAGAACAATAAACGGGGAAAGTATTGATACCTGCTTTGTGGTAGGAGAATATCTTGGACATGCTCTTGCCGGAAAAGATCCTCTCGATATTGAAGCATGCCATTCCCTGATGGACAAAACCATTTTTGGAAATTCGAGCATAAAAAGCGCGTTTGACATTGCTCTTTATGACATAGCATCCCGGAATGCCGGACTTCCACTTTATGCTTTCCTCGGCGGTGAAAAAAAGAGGGATCTGATAACTGATTATACTGTTAGTCTCGGTTCTCCGGAAAAGATGGCCGAAGATGCCGCTAAAATAGTAGCAAACGGGTTTCAGGTCATAAAGGTAAAGCTGGGAAATATCGGGACAAATGATGTCGGGAGGGTTAAAAAAATACATGAAAGGATCGGTTCGGATATCCCGCTTCGTATTGATGCAAATCAGGGATGGAGTCGGGATGAAGCAGTTTCGACGCTTAAACAGCTGAAAGATTACAATATCCAGTTCTGTGAAGAGCCTATTCCAAGATGGGATTTCATGAATCTTCCGGGCATTAGATTGAAAAATCTCATCCCGGTAATGGCAGATGAATCCTGTTGCGATCATCATGATGCAGAAAGGCTTATAAGAATTAAAGCCGCAGATTACTTCAATGTTAAGCTTGGAAAATCTTCAGGTATTTATAAGGCTTTAAAGATTGTCAGGCTTGCAGAAAAAGCCGGTATGCAGATGCAGGTCGGTGGCTTTTTAGAATCCCGGCTAGGGTTCACTGCTTCTGCTCATCTTGCATTATGTTCAGATAATATTAAATTCTGCGATTTTGACACCCCGCTAATGCTTCAGGATGATCCTGTTACCGGAGGAATAACCTATGGCCCGCGGGGAGAGGTATATGTTCCTGAGAGCCCCGGAACAGGGGCTACAGTCGATGAAAAGTATCTGAAGACACTTACTTGCAGCACAATTGATGTATAACAGTGGGACCCCCAATGGGGGCTGTTTCAGAAAAGAGAACCTCCGCAATAGGTGTTGTTTGGCAGCTTGGCCTTTGTATTATGAAAAAATAACTATTTTTATTTTTTCATATTTAATCGAATCCTTTGGACGAAAATCAAAATACCTATTCTCTCGAATTTACTGTGAGAGATTATGAATGTGACCTGCAGGGAGTCGTTAATAACGCAAACTACCAGCATTATCTTGAGCATGCTCGCCATGAATTTCTTGTTGAAAGGGGTATATCATTTGCTGATCTGCATGAAGCCGGAATTGACCTGATTGTTACCAGAGTGGAGATTGAATATAAGTTCCCCCTTAGAAGCCGTGACCGGTTTGTTGTGAAACTTAACCTTAAGCGAGAGGGTCATGTTCGTCTTGTTTTTGAACAGGAGATATTAAGAGTCCCTGACGGGAAATTAATAGTTAAGGCAAGAGTTACCGGAGCTGCAGTGAACAGTGAGGGCCGGCCGGTAAAGCCTGATGAGATTGTCAGACAACTTGGTTTATAGGTTACACAATATTTGTTTTATCAGTAATCATAAAAAAGATCATCATGAAAAAAAGAACCATTTCCCGCAGAGATTTTATGACGACTCTTGCTGCTGGCACAGGAACCGTTCTTCTTGGCAGAAGTGCGCTTGCCTTTCCGGCATCAGCACCAGTAGTAAATACCGACCCATTCCAGCTCGTTACTCTTGGAAATACAGGCATAAAAACAACCCTGCTGGGAATGGGGACCGGAGTAAATGCCACAAATGGTTCAGCTGCAATAATCAGAGCCGGCGCTGGTGCAGCTCATGCAGTCATCCGCGGTGCTTACGACAAAGGAATTAGATATTTTGACTGCGCTGACGCCTATGGCACTCATCCATATGTCAGAGATGCACTAAATGGAATTCCGCGGGAATCATACACACTGGGGACTAAAATCTGGCTTGGTCGCGGAGGTATACCAGGAACGGAACGGCCTGATGCAAATATCGTAATCGACAGGTTCCGTAAAGAACTGGGTACTGATTTTCTTGATCTTGTCCAGATTCACCTCATGACCTCTCCTCAATGGACAGAGGAGCATAAAAGACAGATGGATATACTGGAAGATCTTAAAGCTAAAAAAATTATCCGGGCTCATGGTTGTTCCGTTCATAGCACAGAAGCGCTTGAGGCTGCAATTGAAAGTCCATGGGTGGACGTGGTTCATGTCAGAATAAATCCTTTTGGAGAAGCAATGGATAAAAAAGATCCCGCTCTTATTGTCCCCTTGATCGAAAAACTTCACAAATCCGGAAAAGGAGTTATCGGAATGAAGCTTATTGGAAACGGGGCTTTTAAAAATGATTCGGAAAAAATAGATGCTTCTATCAGATTCGTTCTGGGTTTGGGAACAGTAGATATGATTATTGTCGGATTTGAAACACCAGACCAGATTGATAACTATACTGCAAGAGTCATTAAAGCATTAAAAAACAGAACTTAACAAAATACTTAATAAATACTCATATGAACAACCTGTTTAAAACCCTTACCTCCCTGCTAATTTTAGTTGTATTTTCATTTTATGGTCAGCCTGTTATGGCCCAGCTTGAAAACCTTATACAACCAGGTGCCACTCTCGAAAAACTGGCTGGAGAATTTTCATTCACCGAAGGTCCTTGTCCTGATTCAAAAGGAAATATATATTTTACAGATCAGCCAAATAACAGAATAATGATCTGGACCATAGATGATAAGCTTGAGACCTTCCTTCAGCCTGCAGGAAGGGCAAATGGTCTTTTTATTGATAAAAAAGGAAATGTCTGGGCTTGTGCAGACGAGAAGGGTGAACTATGGGAAATCAGCAACGACAAAAAGGTAACCGTGGTCCTAAAAGGTTTTGAGGGAAAGCCTTTTAACGGGCCAAATGATCTGTATGTTATGAAGAATGGCGGCGTATATTTCACAGATCCTTTTTTTGTAAGAGACTATTGGGAAAATAAGGATATGAGACAGCCAGAACAGGCTGTATATTATCTGAAACCTGATCATAAGACAGTTGTGAAGATTAATTCAGGTCTGCAACAGCCTAATGGCATAATCTGTACTCCCGACGAAAAATTAATTTATATCGCCGATATGAGAGGAAGAAAAACCTACTCCTATACTGTAAACAAAGACGGTTCGCTGACAGACAAGAAGCAGATTCTCGAAGTGGGGTCTGATGGTCTGGTCCTGGATAAACAAGGAAATCTTTATACTACAGGATCAAGAGATGGTGTTACAATCTGGGATAAAGAGGGGAAAAAGCTTGGAAGTATTAAAATCCCGGAAAGCTGGATAGCAAATTTATGTTTCGGTGGAAAAGATAATAAAAGCCTGTTTATCACTGCATCCAAAGGGCTTTACAGAATGAAAATGCAGGTAGAGGGAATTGAGAAATAGGCTGGTTTTGTATTCAATTTAACAAGTTTTAACATATTGTTAATTTCTTTTTATTAAACCTGATTCTATTTTATTTAAAATTGTACCTGTCTTGAATATTTAATTAAGTATCGGGGATAAATCATAATGGCCCATTGATTTTCAAGCATAGCGGAATCATAATTATTGATTCCAGATAGTCAAAAAAAAATTAATTTTCTGATTAAAGAATTTAAAATACCATTGATGGAAGGAACTAGAAGGGAAGATATAAGACCGGGACTAACAGTAATGGTTGAACTGGAAGAACATAAACGATCAGGAAAACTTACCGGAGGAAGGGTGAAAGAAGTGCTTACAACAGCACCCATTCATCCTCATGGCATAAAGGTGAAACTTGATAGCGGTCTTGTCGGAAGAGTAAAAGAGATAATCTGATTATTTCTTTCCTATTCTCTTTTTCTTCAGGTACTTGAATTTCACTCAATCTGTTTTTTGTCTATTTTTGAATTTCCGGTTTTCCGGGAGCGAAATTATTTTGCTGTTTATTAGAACTTAACCCCAGAAAGATGACAAACACAGATTTTACTGTTAAATGCCTAGGAAAAGCATCAATCAAGTCCCCGCTTCTGCAGACAGTAAAAAATTACAGCCCGGATATAAAATTTGTTAACGACAGTGAAAGGATCCTGTATGACTCCTCGCTCAGTAATTTTAATGATTGTAAAGAAACCAATTCCGATCCTGTCTCTTTTGAAAAAGCCGGCCCAAGGGAAAATATCTTCTTCGAACCCGCAAAAACTAAAGTTGCGATTGTCACCTGTGGTGGATTATGCCCGGGACTGAATAATGTCATCAGGAGCCTGGTAAATGAATTGTCCTACAGGTACGGAATTAAAAGAATTGTAGGCATCAAATATGGTTTTGAAGGACTGGTATCGGGATATAATCATCCTGTGGTTGAACTCACTTCAGCAGATGTAAATAGTATCCATCTGATCGGTGGAACTATTCTTGGTTCATCAAGGGGAGACCAGGATGTGAACCAAATTGTCGATACTCTGGAGATAATGAACATCAATATTCTCTTTTGCATTGGAGGAGACGGGACTCTCCGCGGTGCCCATGCAATTCATGAAGAGATTGAAAGACGGAAACTTAAGATATCTGTTGCCGGTATTCCAAAGACCATCGATAATGATATTAATCTTATTGAGAAATCATTTGGCTTCGAAACTGCTTTTTCAATTGCCAATGATATTATCAGAAACGCTCATAATGAAGCTGCCGGAGCCTATAACGGAATAGCACTGGTTAAACTTATGGGCCGCGACTCGGGGTTTATTGCGGCACATGCTGCTTTATCGATTCAGGAAGTGAATTTTGTTCTCATCCCCGAGATTTCCTTTGATCTTTATGGACAACGTGGTTTCCTGAAAATTCTTAAGAAGAGGCTAGAGGAAAGACATCATGCAGTTATTGTTGTTGCTGAAGGGGCCGGTCAGGAATTTTTTGATAAAGCTGAACAGGTTAAAGATAAATCAGGTAATGTCCTCCACAAGGACATCGGTATCTATCTGAAAGAAAAGATAACCGAAGACTTTACAGCCAGGAAATTCCCGTTTGCAATAAGATATATCGATCCCAGTTATATCATCCGAAGCGCACCAGCTAATGCGAATGACAGTAAATTCTGTAACCTTCTCGCACAAAATGCTGTCCATGCTGCTGTTGCCGGGAAGACGGATTTTGTTATTGGCAACTGGAATAATCTTTTCACCCTGCTTCCAATTCCACAGGCAACATCACGGAGAAAGAAAATAGATACCGGCGGAGAACTCTGGTGGAACGTCCTTGAGGCTACCGGACAACCTGCAATTATGAAAAATCCATGATCAGGAATATTGTATTTGACCTGGGAAATGTCCTGATCAGCTTCAATCCAGCTGATTATCTGACAAATCATGGTTACCCCGAAGATCTTAAGAATACTTATCTTAATGATGTTTT
>JAHEYW010000196.1 GCA_023251395.1 Bacteroidales bacterium | reverse complement strand
CCGTATATGTTTTATTTTCCATGTTTAAATGGATAAAGGAACCACCGCCATTACCCGGACTAAGTAGCCACCAGTAGAGCCATGCATTGGTGCTATTCTCTGCAACATGTGTGTGAAGTACTTTCGCCCAGTAGAGACCATCGCGAATGTCGGGAAAGTTCCTTCCAAGGTTAGCTGCTTCTGTTTGCCATATCCTCTTTTTTTGTTTTAATGTCTCGACCAGTGGACCTGAACGTTGTGAGATCGGTGGGAAGGGATCCCTGTCAGCAGCATGGTATGCATGGACTCCGACAATATCGATACGGGCTGATGTGATTGAATCCTCAAGTGACTGCAGTACCGGGTTCTCAGTCCAGCCGCTGTGTTCCCCCACTATTACTTTGGCAGTGATCTTGTCGCGCTCGAAGACCGGGATCAGGAACTTGAGGAATTCGTGGAATTCCTTCCCGGTCCAGTAACACGATGAGTATCTCACAGTAACGTCGGGTTCATTGGCAAGTGAAATGGCATAGATATCTATATTATGATGTTCTTTATAACCACGCACGTACATTGACAGGTATTCGGCAAAGGCAAGGTATTTATCGGGTCGGAGGTGGCCTCCGATAACGTTATTGTTGGTCTTCATCCAGGCTGGTGGACTCCAGACAGTGCTCATGAATCTTGGACAGCCTCGTTTGTCAGCCTCCTGCATAAGCCATATCTCATCTTCATCACCTGTCCAGTTCCAGACTCCTTCCTGCGGTTCGATTGATGGAGCGGGGCCATTAGTTTTTGATCCCCACGATCCACCGTCGCCAACATAATTGCGCTCAATGGAGAGTCCGGCGCCCTTGGTTGGCGAAAATAAAAGATCTAGAATCTCAGAGCGCTGAGGTTCCGGGAAATTCATCAGATTTCCCGACATGTGAAAAGCAGCAGAGGCACCGAATCCATCAATTTCCTGAGCTGTTTTACTCCAGTCAATTGTTCCAATACTAAGGGCTTTGGGGTCCTGTGAAGCTGCTCCGGTTAATGTAGCAACAGGAACCGGTCGGGCAGGCTGAGTGGCCTGAGTCGGCTGAGTCGGCTGAGTTGGTTGAGTCGTCTGCGATTGCACTGTATATACCTGGAGAGTGGCAAAAATAGCGCAAACAGCAATTTTCAATAATAGGTTTTTTCTCATGTTCAAGTTTCTTTAATAGTTGATTAGTCAGATCTTATCACTTTTCGTTGGCATTTTATCCTGATGCCAATAAAGTTAGCATTAATCTGAGAAAAAGCCGGTTGACAAAAATAAAATATTGAAGATTCTTAAGGTAATATGCTTTCATCCTTCCTTAATGAAAGAAAGCTGTAGCCTATATCTGTATTTTTGGTAAGGTTACAGCTTTTATCAAACATTGCCCAGGAGCGAAAATATATTATTGCACGGGCAACTAACTCTTTAACTATTTCTTGGGTTTCTTTATGAATTTCAACCCGATATTGAAATTCAATCCGCTCAGGTCCTTATTTGTGACATGCGTTATACTGATATTTTCATTTTTCTCATCCAGACCTGACACATACCTGTAACTCATTCCTACAACCAGAGTAACCCGTTTGCTCAGATTAGCTTCAATGTTCACCCCTGGCTCCATTACAAAGAAGTGGGCTCCGGAAATATTCCAGAAATTATCCAGAAGCCCATTTTTGGGATTCTCATAGTCTTTTGTAGATCCATAAGCCAGAACCAGCTGGCCACCATAGTGCACTGCTTCAGCCGGTTTGACGATATATTGCATTATTCCTCCAAAATAGCCGTAGTTTACTCTCGGATGCCCAAGGTTCACTCCTCCGGAGACCCCAATAAGGAAGGAACGGTTAATTAATGCACCTCCATAAAATCCTACAAGTGTACCTATATCACCCTGGATCGAATTAATCTTTACTTCGGAAGTCCACATTTCTTTTACCGAGATATCATCTTTAAATAAAGATTTAACGGTTTCCTCTTCCTGAGCGATAACGCCTGCAGAAAGGAAAAGTAGAACAACAATCATAGCTGAAATAATCATCATTTGATTGATTTTTTGATTTTTAGTTTTTGTTTTCATGGTTTAGAGTTTTTAATTTATTATTAGTTAATGTTCTGATTATCTTTTGTTAAGCTTTATTTTGTGTTACTAATTTTTTTATCTCATTTCTGATAATGATCTGTTTGTCTCTGCCATTAAGGGGCTTAATAAAAGTGCAGGTACAGGTTCCTGTTTCTCTTTTTTTATCATTTTCAAGCCAAAAATCAGCCTGAGGAAATTGATGTGGCGGATAACCAACCAGTAAAGTCCTGCTACTATTGTAAAACTGGTAACTGTGATTAATACAAATTTCATCAGTACCGGAATATGCACCCCAACGACAAAATATCCGACAACCACAATCACAGGCTGGTGAAGCAGGTAGAAAGGAAAGATTGCTTCGTTTGCAAGCTTTCTGAATTTTGAATCGCTGTTGAGATATTGTTTTGCATAGCCAATAGCAGTGAGACCGCAGGTCAGAGCAATAACAACAGAGCAGACATCCCATATAATATCTCCGGTTCGCTCCGAACCAGCCAGAGCAGGTCCCCTGAACATGATAACCGTTGCTGCGATTGTTTCTACAAGGTAAAGTAGTCTCTGCTTTCTGATAGCTTCAATAATGTTTTTATTTGGAAGAAGCATAAATCCTGACATGAAGAAAATTATGTAGAGGGCTAATGAAGCGCCATCATTGAAAAGGTCATTTGTATTCACCTCAAAATATTCACGTAATATTATCTGCGAGAGTATCATGGGGATCAGGATAATATTCAGTGCGAACGGTTTCGTGAAGAACCCTTCAATACTGCTGACGAACCATAAGAACCTCTCGCTCCTCAGCATATTCAGGAAAGGTGAGATAAGCAGGGCAATTACAAATAAGTATACTATGAACCAGAGATGGTGCCAGCTGAAATTGCCTGCTGGATATACACCCTCAAACATGTGAGGATAAAAATCAAGCAGCGAACTGTATGAAGAAGCTCTTTCTATATATACCTGAACAGGTACCAGGGTAAAAATTCCTACAACAAAAGGGATAAAAAGGCGTCTGAACCTTTCGCCAAGATACTGGGCGGATGTTCTCTTCCCAAGTGCAAAATATGTTCCTGCACCAGATATGAGGAATAACAATGGCATTCTCCAGTAATGCAGAAACGACATTATTTTCTGCAACATTCCACCATATAGCTGGTCATTCTTAACATGCCATCCCCAGGTGTTGAATATCATTCCTATGTGAAAAAGAAATACACTTAAAATAAGAAGGATGCGTAACCAGTCAATGTAATATTGACGTTCGGATTTCTGATTTGTGTAAGTTGTCATTTTTGTCAGATTTTGATTTCATGACAAACATACACGTGGTTTGTGAGGTGGATCGAATCAGCCTATCGGAACGATGTCCGGCCCTATCGGATTATACATTTGCCGAAATAATTCACGACGATAATAATCATATAATAAAGATGTTAAAGAGATTTAAGAGATTTTCTGTATTCTGACGGAGTCTGGGACGTAATGTTCTTAAATGCATTATTAAAAGATGATTTTGAATTATATCCAACCAGGTCTGCAAGTTCTTCAACAGTGAGTTTTGAATCTTTATCCTTCTCAATAAGTTTCTTTGCATGTTCAACCCGGTAACTCGCCAGCAATTCAAAGAAGTTCTTATTAAGTTTTTCATTTATCACTTGTGAAACATGGTGGGAAGTTTCATTAATCTGCTTCGCCAGACCCGAAAGGGATGCCAGGTTATTGGTAAAATACTTATTCCCATCCATCTCCTTCCTTATTTTGGAAAGGATCATTTCCTTGTTTTCTTCTGAAAGGGATGATTTTTGATATTTCATCAGCGGGAAAGAGAGAAAGGAGCCAGGCTGATTAAAAAATTCTGATTTGTTGAGGACCTGGTAGCTGGTGGAATATATCATAAAGGAAATGTATGCTGCAATAAGGTATCCGCCGACATCGCTCCTCATTCCGAAATATGCTTTTGTAGCAATATAGATCAAAAAGACCAGGAGAAAATGTATCAGGGTGTTACGCAGCAGGATCAGTGACTCATTATCAGTTTTAAATAATTTGTGACCAAGAGATCTGAATTTTCTTAAAATGACTATTATTACAAAAGTCAGATAAATTATTAACTGAATTGCTGTCAGCTGGTTAATGTATCTCCTTAAACCTATCGGATCTTCTGAGATTCCCTGGGTAACATCCAGAAAACCCCAGTCGGGATGCTTTGTATCAATATATGAATTGTATTTTACTTCGTTTGGCTGGATAAACTGGAAAACCATATAGAAAAGCCAGAATATCGCCAGAATAAAATGGACCCAGTCCTTTTTCTTCCTTTCAGGATTAAGAATGTTTACCACATAAAGGTATAATAGAGGCCCAAATGTAAAATTCGTTGGTTCGCTGAAATTTGTAATAGCAAGGATTTTTACAATATACCCGGTATTATTAAGCCACTCTTCAAAAATATTGAGCGAGAGGAAAAGCAGAAGCAGCCCCTGATACAAATTAGCCTTTTTGCCATTTTCTCCCCTTTTAATAAAGAACCAGGATAGAAACAAACCCTGGAATACTCCCAGGAAAATGATTACATCGAATACACCTATATGGATGTCTGTTCTCATACGAGATTAAAACAGGATTCTCATAGAATTTGCTGTTGCTCTACCAAATTTATAAATTTGTTATCATTTTCTGTAATATTATTATCTGTAATTTACTGATACAGTCTATAATAACGAGGCGGTTATAGCTGAACACTCAGGTTATTCCACCGGATGACTTCTTATATGATTCATTAATATTATCCAGCCAAGTAATGCTTCAATTATTCCGATAAAAAAGAAAAGCGGCTGCATAAAACTGCTTAGGCCAATCCACAAAACTTGAATTATAATCCAAAGCATAAGTATCACACCCAGTGAAAATCCGGCTAAGCCCGAAAATGATTTTTTTCTGAAAGATAGAATTGCCCCTGTGACATTACCGAGTCCGTGAACAATCAATAAAAAGAGGGCAGGAATTAGAAAACTTCTCAAGGGTGAGTTTGCAAGCATATCAACAGAATTACCCATAGCTGCCCCTGAAGTATCAGACAGGAAACCTATTCCTGCCGGAATTGCCCCGAGAGCAATAAATATTTGGATGCTACCCAGTATGATAAAATATTTTCTCATCTGATTTCTTATTTGATATATATGAATAGAAAGGATACAGCTGGAAATAAACTCGCTCTAAACTATTCCAGGAACGAAATTCCCGCTTTTGCACCAACTCCACGTATATAATCGGCGGCTAACTTATACTCCTCCTGTTTCTCCAGATGTTCAAGCATTAATGGAATATCCTTTAACCTACTTGCTTCCTGCAGAAAGATCGCATAGTCAAGATACCCCGTTCCGGGGCGACATTCCGTCAAATGGACAGTATACTTCGGAGAAATTGCGATATCCTTCGCATGAATCGATTTTATATAAGGGCCCAGCTTTGAAAAACATTCTTTTAAAAACGCACCATTCTTATAGTATTTCTGCGGACTCGAGATCATATTTACCGGATCAATATGGACAGCAAATTGCTTCCGGTCGACTGCTTTGATTATTTCAAGATAAGAATCCGGAGAATCCGGAAGCATATAGGGCATTGCTTCAAGTGTATAAAAAGTATTCAGTGGTTTTACCTGATCAATTACATGACGGACAGTCTCAATGATCAGATCAAATGTATCCTTAGTATAATTTTCAGCATAAGGACCATCCCATTGTTCACCCCTGGCACCCGATATATTTACACAACAGTTGGCACCTATCTCATCTGCAAGCTGAAGCGATGCAATATTTTTCAAAATTGCTGCTTTGCTTACAGAGTCTTTGGGATCAAGCATATTACTCCAGGCTCCCACTTCAGGGATCAGGATATTGTTTTTTTGGGCTTCTGCCCTGAAGGCTTTGATCACCTCTGCTGATGCTCCTGGTTGAACGGGGCAATATGCTGCACTGTATCTTAAGGACTTAACAGCTTTTACCCATTCAACCGGATCAGAAAAGGTTCCATTTAGGGGTCCCCCAAGCCTTATTGGATTTCCTTGTGCTCCTCTTATTCCTGCTTTTAACATCGTGGGATTAATTGCCAACCCTGAACCTATTATAGCACTAGTCTTTAAAAACCGTCGTCTGCTGTAATTCTCACTCATTCTTTTTCATGATTAAAAATTAAAATAATTCACCATGAATCGGTCAAAAAAACTGCTATGTCAGACCCCGGCAATTCTTTTCTTATACTCAGCGAGTGCGTCATCCAGACGCTGCCTCGCGGCTGGATCACCCGATACATTATGAGATGGGTGAATATAAAGTTTAACTCCCCTGTCAGTAAGAATCTCTGCAACTGTCGTTATCGTCATCCAGACACATGTGATAAAACCCATTGTTGAAACCGGACCTATTTTATCCGGATGGTTTTTTAGGGTCACCGAGGCATCTTCAAGTGGGACACATGTATCAACAACCACATCGGCAAGGTCGAAGATTGTTTTTCCACAGGAATGTCTTGTCTGTTTCCCTTTAGCGTTGGCAGCCGAACCAAAAACGATTACTTTCATCCCTTTCTTTCTGGCCTCAAGTGCCACATCGATATTTACATTATTGATTCCGGAATGTGAGAAAAGCCACATTATATCGCGTGGATCAAAATCATAACCTTTCAT
>JAHEYW010000021.1 GCA_023251395.1 Bacteroidales bacterium | reverse complement strand
CCTTCAGTACTTTTTCCCTTGTATTGTTGTTATCAGTCATATTAAAAAATTAAGACATTTTTACACGTTCAGTGGGTTTGTGATCCCTGTTCCTCAAATTAATTTTTTCAATCAGATTATCCGCCAGTAAGGCAAAAGCATTACCTGTCTCACTATCCTCAAGTGCCACCGGATTACCGTTATCACTCCCTTCACAAATAGATTGCACAACAGGTATCTGACCAAGCAGCGGTACATCCATCTCCTCAGCAAGCTTTTTACATCCCTCTCTGCCGAAAATATAGTATTTATTATTTGGAAGCTCTTCCGGTGTAAACCATGACATATTCTCAACAAGTCCAAGAACCGGAACATTGATTTTGTCACTCCTGAACATAGAAATTCCCTTGATTGCATCAGCAAGAGCAACAGCCTGAGGGGTACTCACAACGATTGAGCCGGTGACAGAGACTTCCTGAACAAGTGTAAGATGGATATCACTTGTTCCGGGAGGGAGATCTACGAGAAGGAAGTCAAGCTCTCCCCAGTCGCCCTGGGTTATCAGCTGTTTAAGAAAATTCGAAGCCATGGGTCCCCTCCAGACTACGGCATCTGCCGGATCCACAAAGAAACCAATCGAAAGAACTTTAACACCATATTTTTGCAGCGGTATAATTTTATCTGAATTGGCCTCCCTTCTCACTTCAGGTTTGTAATCACTGGCATCAAACATTATTGGCACAGAAGGGCCGAAAATATCAGCATCAAGTAATCCCGTTTTATACCCCTTCCGCGCCAGCGCCACAGTAAGATTAACTGCGATTGTTGTTTTTCCGACCCCACCTTTACCTGAAGAGATAGCAACTATATTTTTAACACCCGGAAGATTATTATCGGGTTTAACAACCTGTTTTGGAACAATTGTCCTGGGCTGAATTTTTATTTCTTTTATTATAGTTTCATTACCAAGTTCCTCTTTTAATACCCTGGTAACTGAACTTTTAAGCGAGTTGATAAATGGATCATTGGAACGCTCAGGTACGATGGTGATAATTATTCCGTCCTTATCCTGTACCACTTCGGATACAATACCCAGCTCAATAATATTCTTTTTCCTTTCAGGATGGATAACTTTTTCGAGCGCTTTTATGATCTCTTTTTCCGAGGCCATTATGCTTATTTTTATTTAAATTAAATATAAAGAAGGTGCAATTTTACGGATTATTGTGCGAAATTCAAAATCAATTAACAATAGAATTCACCGCAATTCTTTAGCAGGATCCCAGAATTTATCTTTGAAATCCACAACAATATCATCCTCGATCACTATTCCCTCATTTTCAAGGAGCTGTTGCATTGTGGTGGAGTTTCCGAAATGATGTTTTCCTGAGAGCAGGCCAGTTCTGTTGACAACTCTGTGGGCGGGAATAAAATCGGGCCTGGTATGGCAGCTGTTCAGTGCCCAGCCGACCATCCTTGCAGACTGCCGTGAACCAAGATAATTTGCTATAGCGCCATACGATGTAACCCTGCCTGTGGGAATAAGCTTTGTTACATCATAAACACGTTCAAAGAAGCTTTCATTATTGCTTTTTTTGCCTCTGGTCATTTGTAATAACCTTGTTCTTATTTATCCTGAATGAAAGATAACATATCCTGGATCCCTTTTCAAGAAAGATCTTTTCATAATGGGTCCTGATAGAAAGAATGTCATTTTCAATTAATCCGGAATACAGGTCATCTGTCGATTCGATGATTTCCAGGCAGTTTGATTTTACTAAGTCTAAAGTATATGAATATAGGTCTTTGCTATCGGTTTTAAGATGGATGATTCCATTATTTTTCAGGAATTTCCGATAGGAATTAAGAAACCGGGGACTTGTTAGTCTTTTAAATTCATTTTTTCTTTTTGGCTGCGGATCAGGAAATGTAATCCATATCTCTTCAATCTCATCCTCTGAAAAAAAAGAGTTTATAAATTCAACGCGGGTTCTGATGAATGCAACATTAAGAATATTTTTTTCATGTGCAGTTTTTGATCCCCGCCACATTCTGGCACCTTTAATATCTATACCGATATAATTTTTCTGAGGATACCTGGTGGCCAGACCAACCGTATATTCTCCTTTCCCGCAACCCAGTTCAAGGATAATTGGATTAATATTACTGAAGACTTTGGAATTCCAGCTGCCTTTTAATGAATGATCTTTTGTATATACCTCATCAGCAGATGGTTCATATACATTTCTGAAGGACTTCATCTCAGTCCATCTGGCCAGTTTATTCTTCCCCACAGCCAGCTTATTTTTTGATTTTTTCCACCCTCAGGCCAATATCATAAACACCCTTAAGCGATTCTGTCCTCATACCATGTCTGATACTTATTGAATATTTCCCTTTAACCGGGAAGTAAACTCCGGATTTAAATGGAAGTTTCAGCTCATGGATATCGCCAATCCCTTTTCCATACCATTTACCTTTTTCGTCAGCAAGCATAAACTGCAGCGTATCGGTTATAGTCTTCCCGGCAGGTGAGGTTGTTGTAACAAACAGGTAAATATTCCTGAAAGGATAAGCAGAGCCTGTTCTTAGATTGAAATAGATGTTATTTAATGAAACAGTGTCTGAAATTTCAGGAGAAAAGACGGCTAAATTCTCAAGGTTCCATACTTTACCCGGTATTGAAACCGCATCAGTAAAGACTACATTTCTGCGGCACCCGGAAAAAAGAAAAAGTAAAGTGATTAAAAAGATTAAGCTATGATGGTTTATTCCTTTTATCATCAAATTTTCTGTTTTTTCTTTTCTTATAGTGACGATGTTGTGGGTTTTGATTCCTGCTCTGGTCCTTCGTTCCCGGTGTCTCGAACCTTGTAAGACTATTATTTTTCAGAAGATCCTCAGACATCATTGATACCTCGGGGATTTCCTCATTGATAATAAGTTTGTCTGGTTTTTTCCTTCTCCTGTTCATTTCAATTATTTCCCAGACTCTTTTAACAGGCACAGCGGTAAGGTTTACCGGAGCGTGAGCATCGGTTGAATACCAGTAAACTCCTTTATGTACCTCAATCTTCTGAAAATAAACCGTGGAATCTGCAATTTCAAGAGGCAAATCTCTTGGTGGAAATTGCTTCTGTGCGTCAAAATAGCAATCGAGTTCAAAATTGAGACAACATTTCAGTTTACCGCATTGTCCTGCCAGTTTCTGGGGATTGAGAGATAATTCCTGATATTTTGCATGTGTCGTTGTAACAGATACGAAATTGGTTATATAGGTTGAACAACACAATTCCCTGCCGCACGACCCGATACCACCTATACGTCCTGCTTCCTGTCTTGCCCCGATCTGACGCATTTCAATTCTTACTTTAAATTCTTCTGCAAGAACTTTTATAAGTTGTCTGAAGTCAACCCTTTCGTCGGCAATATAATAGAATATTGCTTTTGTCTTATCACCCTGGTATTCAACATCACCTATCTTCATGTTGAGTTTGAGGTCCTCAGCTATTTTCCTTGACTTCAGCATAGTGGATGTTTCAAGCTTTTTAGCTTCTTCCCATTTCTGAACGTCAACAGCTTTTGCTTTGCGATAGATCTTTTTCAGATCATCAGATGAAGGTGCTACTTTGAGTTCTTTAAGCTGTTCAGTTACAAGCTGGCCTATCATGGATACTCTGCCTATATCATGACCGGGGGATGCCTCAACTGCAACTACATCTCCGATCTCAAGCCTCAGGCGGTTCACATTCCTGAAAAAGCCTTTGCGGGTATTCTTAAAGCGTACTTCAACTATTTCGCTCTCACTGTCGTTAACAGGTAAATCTTTGAGCCAGTTGAATGAATCAAGCTTATTGTATCCGCATCTGTATGTTATATCAGGCATCCGGGGTTCTTCCGCGGGCTGATTCTGTAATTCTTCGTTCTCAGTCATATTTATAATATATCACCACTGAAGCCGCAAAAATAGTGAATAAAAGCATCAAATTCAATTTATGCAGAAATTGTAATCCGCAACTGTACCAGGTACTTAATTAATGGGATCTCAATCCGCAATTCGAAATCCGCAATCCGCAATCATTTTATGAGCTTTGTCACGTTCAACGCAAGGTCAAGAAACACAATCTTTGCATTGCCATTTGCTTCAATATGAGAATAAGCCTGATTGAATTCATTTACAAGCGGATAGATATTACTTTTATTGATAAATGGATGAAATTTTTCTGAAAAATCAGCTTCTTCACCGGCCAGGAACACAATATTGTTCTGAAGCTGCTGCAGTGTCAGCATCAGGTTCTCTCTCAGCAGCCTGAGTGAAAATGTAATGTAGTTCTTCTGGGATTCCCTTCCCGTTGAAGCCAGTTCTTCTGACCATTCTATTAACGACAGGATATCCCTTTTCCATGCGAATCTCATCAGTTTCTTAAAGCTATCCAGGTTGTTTGCCGAAGACTCATCGATTTTACAAAGGTTTATGGCTCTGATTATGTTGCCGTTAGCTATCCTGGCTATATCCGAAGATTTTGATTCGGTTGTACCGAAAGTGCTCCTGAGGTACCCTTTTATCTCTTCATTGGAGAATGAAGGAACCGTTATAAGCTGGCATCTTGAAAGAATTGTCGGGATCACCTTATCATATTCCTCACATACAAGCAGGAAAAGTGTTTTTTCCGGAGGCTCTTCGATCATTTTCAGCAGCTTGTTTGCAGTTGCATGATGCATCCTCTCAGGCAGCCAGATGATCATTGTCTTGAAATCAGATTCAAATGTTTTCAGACTCAGCTTCTTTATGATCTCTGAGGCTTCAGAGGCAAAGATCATACCCTGGGCATTCCCCACTTCAATGGAATCAAACCAGTCATTAATTGAAAAGTACGGCGATTTCTTAACAAATTCTCTCCACTCGGCTATATAATTGTCACTTACAGGTTCTGCAACTTTCTTTCCTTTGACGACAGGAAAAACAAAATGCAGGTCGGGATGTATCATTTTCTCATACTTGACACACGATTTGCATGTGCCGCATGAGTCGGTTTCACTCCTTTTTTCACAGCTTACAAATTGTGCATAAGCAAGAGCCAGTGCCAGGCTTCCGCATCCTTCAGGTCCGGTTAAGAGCTGTGCATGACTAACTCTTTCCTCCTTAACAGACCGGATAAGCTTGCCGATGATTTCTGACTGACCCGGGATTGAAGAAAAAGTCATTCTAAATATTGAAAATTACTAATGATAAAAACTGAAACAGCCAATAGTTATTACAATGCTGCAATTGCTGAATCGTAATCAGGTTCCTGGGTTATCTCCGGAACAAGCTGATTATATATCACTTTACCTTTTTCATCGATCACCACAACAGAGCGTGCATAAAGCCCGGCAAGTGGCCCGTCCAGCAGATTGATACCATATGCTTTACCGAATTCTGTATCGCGGAAACCAGAAAGTGTGATGACATTTGTAATTCCTTCTGTGGAACAGAACCTTCCATGTGCAAAAGGAAGATCTTTCGAAATTGCCAGAACTGTTACATTAGGTTTTCCTGCTGCAAGCTGGTTGAATTTTCTCATGGATGTGGCACAAACTGAAGTATCGAGACTTGGAAATATATTCAGAATTACTTTTTTACCTTTCATTTCAGCGAGTGGCAGGTTACCAAGATCTGATTTTACAAGTGTGAAACCAGGTGCTATGGTCCCTTTTTCGGGAAGGCTGCCTGATGTTTTTACAGGGTTACCTTTTAATGTTACTTTTCCCATAATCTTTTTTTTCAAATTTAAGAAATTAACCGCAAAGTCCGCTAAGGTTTTACGCTAAGATCGCAAAGAGAAAGATAAGACACAATATCCTTTGCGTTCTTAGCGGTTATCTTTTAAAATGTTTTATTGCACATAAACTTTGCGCTCTTTGCGGTTATAAAATTCTTCTAAAATAGTGAAACAATAATACAAGCTGTAGTTTATAAATTTCCAAAAAAAATGTAGGTTTGTAGATTGATATAAATAGATTTAACTAAAACTTGTAAAATATGAAGATGATTCAGGATTTTAATTTCAAGGGAATAAAAGCCATCGTTAGAGTCGATTTTAATGTTCCCCTTGACAAAAAGACATTTACTGTTACCGACGATACCAGGATCAGAGGTGCATTGCCAACGATAAACAAAATCATTAATGATGGAGGTTGCTGTATTCTGATGTCACATCTTGGAAGACCAGAAGGCAGGCAGGAGAAATATTCTCTCAAGCCGGTACTTCCTGTCCTTGAAAAACTCCTTGGAAAAAAAGTCCTGTTTGCTGACGACTGCCTCGGTGAATCGGCAGTGAAAATGTCGGCTGCGCTTAAGCCAGGTGAAGTGCTTTTGCTTGAAAATGTTCGTTTTTATCCTGAAGAGGAAGGAAAACCTGTTCTTCCGGATACAGCAACTGATGAAGAGAAGAAAGCTGCCAAAGCTGAGCTTAAAGCTAAACAGAAAGAGCTTGCAAAAAAACTGGCAACCTATGCTGAAATTTATGTGAATGATGCATTTGGAACAGCCCACCGTGCCCATGGTACCACCGCCGTAATTGCAGATTATTTTCCAAAGGACAAGATCATGTTTGGTTTCCTTATCAACAGTGAACTGGCAGCAATGGATAAAGTCCTTCATAATCCACAGAGGCCATTTACAGCCATTATGGGTGGTGCAAAAGTGTCCGACAAGATCCTCCTGATAGAAAATCTCCTTAACAGGGTTGACAACATTATAATCGGTGGAGGGATGACCTATACTTTTGTCAAGGCAATGGGAGGTAAGATAGGCAATTCACTCTGTGAGGGCGATAAACTCGAACTCGCAATGAACCTGATAAATAAAGCGAAGGAAAAAGGTGTGAAGCTGATCCTGCCTGTTGACAGTCTTAATGGTGATAAGTTTGATAATGAGGCCAATACAGGCATTACTGCTGTCGACGCTGTTCCTGACGGCTGGATGGGTCTTGATATTGCAGAAAAATCGATCAAATTATTTGATGAGGTTATTAATAATTCAAAAACAATTCTCTGGAATGGCCCGATGGGTGTTTTTGAGATGGAGAAATTTTCAAAAGGAACAACCTCTTTAGCCAGGTCTATTGCAGCTGCAACATCAAAAGGAGCATACAGCCTTATTGGCGGAGGTGATTCTGTTGCCGCTATCAATAAATTCGGACTGGCCGACAAGGTAAGCTATGTGTCAACCGGTGGCGGTGCAATGCTTGAATATATGGAAGGTAAGAAGCTTCCGGGTATTACCGCTATACGCGGAGAATAAGGCTCAATGGCATAAAGGCGCAAGGGCAATATCTATATTAGAAAGGCTGTACAGAAGTGCAGTCTTTTTTTATTCCTCCCTATACTGAAAACATGAATTAACCCTCCCTTTTCCCTGCTAATCTTTATACACAATTCTGTAAAATATTGGATGTTAATAAAATTATTAATGTGATTCAATATTTCATGAGAATGAAATTCATTTATTGATTATTGCTGGCTTCAATTGCCGTTGGCTTCAGCCAACGGCAATTGACTGAAGCCCGTGCAAATCTGAAGCCAGCAGCATTTAATACTTGATTTTACAAGAAAAGTATTATTAATAGCCTGTTCTTCAATTATATACATTAGATAAACATTGTCATCCTTAAATAATAAATTCATAAATTACTTATGTTTAAAGATTAGTTTTCCCTGAGAACATGAATACTGGCATTGTTTTTGAATCTACTTTAACAGAGGCGCCTCTTATTTGATTTAGTGAATTTTGGGTCATTTAATAAGTATTAATGATTTAAACTGTTTCAAATGAAGAGGAAAATTGAAAAGGTTCCCGGATTTGATGAGATCATTTTCGAGAACCGGAACAAGAATTACGGAGCATATGTTCTTCGGAAAAAATATGCTAAAACAGAATGTCTCTCTATTTTGTTCGGGTCAATTCTGTTCACTGCCATCACTATCCTGCTTACTTTCAGTACTGAGAAACCAGGTCATGCAAAGGATGAGGGAACAATTGTTATCCTGAATCTAGATCCGGTTATTCCTGATCTTAATAAGATTAAGATTGAAGAACCTCCAAGACCTCAACCTGTTGCAATTAAACCGAAATACCAGGTTCCTGTCATTGTCGAAGACTCAGCTGCAAAATCGGCATCATTTGCCCCGGTTGATTTGATTATTGATTCAATAAAAGATGGTGATGTTAACGAAAAACTTGCGGTTACACCAAGAGTCGACCCTGTTGTCCCGGTAAGTAATGAACCTTTAATCTGGGTCCCTGAAATGCCTGTTTTTCCAGGTGGTGATGAAGCTCTTCTGAAATATGTCAATGCTAACGTAACTTATCCTGAAGAAGCTATCGAGAATAAATTACAGGGGATGGTAATAGTGAGATTTGTTGTTTCACCAGACGGGTCAATACAAAAGACGGAAATATTAAGAAGTGTTCACCCGGTACTTGACAGGGAAGCAGAAAGGGTTGTCAAAGGTATGCCAAGGTGGAAACCGGGCAAACAGAATGGGGTCCCCGTTTCTGTCTGGTTTTCAATTCCTGTTAGTTTTAAGCTTAACTACAGGTAATACAATAAGGTCTCATATTCTTTCCGGATTTAAAGTCACAGACTTTCTGTTCGAACCTTAAATCCGGAATTAGATTATCTTTGTATCCTGTATGAGAAAGGTAGTATACATCAGCTTCATTCTGATATTCCTGCTGGGAAGCTGTAAAAAGAACAACTCCCCGGCATTGTCAGGGACTGTTACAATTAATAATATATTATCCGGCACCGGACCATACTATGCTATGGGATTTTCTGTGACCACAGGGAATACTGTTTCAACACTTAAGAGTCCCCTGGATGTTATAACAATCAACGCAGATTTTGATATTAACTATAATGTAAGGAAGATCTATTTTGCCACTTATAATTTCTCAAATTCATTTTACAGGTATGGAGTGTATCCCGATGCCACAACCGCTGCAAATGCCTTTAACAGTCTTACATCATTTACAGATCCGGCAACATGGAAAGAGATAGGGGATTCTGTGAAGATAAATCAGATATGGATATATAAGACAAGTACCTCCGGCTTTGCGAAACTTAAAGTTACAGGAACCGCTGCTGAGAAACGGGATGCCAAACCTTATGCTGAATGTACTTTTGATTGGGTGTATCAACCCGACGGAACTTATACTTTTCCCAAGAAATGACTCAGGATTTCCGAAAAAGGATCTTCAGTATTTCCAGTGAATCAGATTTCAATACTACTGCTCTTGATATCTTCAGATTTCAGGTAAGACAAAATCCTCTTTACAGTGAATATGCAGACGCTCTTGGTATCCGCCCTGAAACCGTAAAGACTATTGAAGAAATACCTTTTTTGCCTGTGGCTTTCTATAAGGATTACAAGGTTACATGTGGTGGCTGGAATCATGACGCTGTATTCGAAAGCAGCGGTACCACAGGTATGAGTACAAGCAAACATTATGTTACTGACATAAAACTATACGAAGATAGTTTTGTCAATGGATTCAGATATTTCTTTGGTGAACCGTCAGAGTATTTCTTTGCATCTGTTCTTCCTTCATATTACGAAAGAGGAAACTCATCACTCGTATTTATGATGAATGGTTTGAATAAGATGAGTAAATACACGGAGAGTGGTTTTTTTAACAATAACCTGGAGAAACTGATTGATATTCTTGATTTCAACTCAAAGAATAAGATAAAGACCATTCTGGTAGGTGTAAGTTTTGCACTGCTTGATCTGGCAGAAAAATTCAAACCCGACCTTTCCGGTATTATCATTGTTGAAACAGGAGGGATGAAGGGAAGAAGAAAAGAAATAACAAGGCAGGAATTGCATGGTATTCTTAAAAGTAATTTTAATGCAGATTGCATTTATTCCGAATATGGAATGACTGAACTCCTGAGTCAGGCATGGTCCAAAGGCAATGGTCTCTTTTATTGTCCGCCCTGGATGAAAGTTCTTATAAGAGATTCATATGATCCTCTTTCAGTATACAAAGAGTCGGGCAGAACCGGAGGGATAAATATTATTGATCTGGCAAATGTTAATTCGTGCTCATTCCTCCTTGTAAGTGATCTTGGCAAACTTCACCCTGACGGTGGTTTTGAAGTCCTCGGAAGATTTGACAACAGTGATATCAGAGGCTGCAACCTTTTGGTTGAATAGTATTAATGTCGTGCAGTCTTGGAGTCATGCAGTCGTGCAGTCTGAACAAATCAAACAACCCGGCAGACTCCCACACTCCAAGACTCCCAGACTCCAAGACTCCCAGACTCTAAGACTCCCAGACTTTCTAAATCCCCAGTTTTGTTCTTATTCCGGCAGGAATGCCATTTTTATTCACCAGAATAAATACAGTCTTCGCACGGACATATTGCTCAGACATATTAAGATATCCTCCGAATGGGTTCCTTCCCGTACCCCATGAGTTCTTGGTTATATAATATTTTGTACCATTCTGGTCTTTTGTAATGCCTGTGATGTGCATGCCATGATCATCTGTGGTCGTTTTATTATCATATCCCTCCTCGCGGCTTTCCTGTGTTACTTTTACCTCAGGGAAAGGCCGGTTAAACTTATATGCTTCAGCAGTGCGTTCCTCTGCAGACATTTTTCCATACTTAGCTTTATCGGCTACGGAATACTGGTCAACTTTTTCAACTTCGGGTATGATTGCAACCCCTTTGTAATTTGAAAACCCTTTTTCGCTAGTATCACCATCCCAGTCTACAGTATAGCCATTTGTAAGTGAATAATCCATTATTGAGATCAGGTCATCGATCGGAATATTGTAATCGCTGTAATTTCTCCAGTTATCGGGATATGGTACAACTCCCCGGGTATAAAATGGAAACAGGGTAAAGGATGTTATTTCAACATAATCATCAGGATTGATATGGAGACTGGCAGAGAACGATTTGGGTGTATAGCCTACTCCCTTATATGTAAACGTCTCCGGGATTATTCCAAGATAAATATCTAATATAGAATTAATTATGGAATAGTATTGGTCGCTTTCTTTTTTTCTCTGAACAGGAACAGTTGAAACAGCCTTCATGAAAGCATTGAGTTCATTATGATTATGATTTGGTACGCCGTAATTAAGTCCGGTATAGACTTCATCTGGTACGATTCCATTGCTTACAAATTCAACAATCCAATCATGTCCCTGTCCTCCCCCGGTCACATTACCATTGCCATCCTTTACAAAGTTGTCTTTCATCCTGTCAACAAAGTTGTTTCTTACGATATACATCTCTGAGAGATCATATTCTCCTCTTCCGGTTCTGATCAGTTCGGATTCCATAAAAGAGGTTGTGGCAAAGCACCAGCAAGTCCCTGTCCCGGCCTGATCTTTTACAGGCGTGGT
This sequence comes from Bacteroidales bacterium, assembly GCA_023251395.1. Classification (GTDB taxonomy): domain Bacteria; phylum Bacteroidota; class Bacteroidia; order Bacteroidales; family VadinHA17; genus LD21. The sequence continues at coordinate 12,118 of JAHEYW010000021.1, read as the reverse complement.
TTTAAGTTCCACAACTGGAGTGAATTTATATCCTTCTTCTTTTAGGCTGGAGGAAGAGGTTGTACCTTTCTGGGCAATTGCTGTCAGCATCAAGGCTGTAACAAGCAATGAACACAGTATTTTTATTTTCATGAAAGAGATATTAATGATTTGGTGAAATAGGGTAACATCCAAAGATAAAGAAATATCTGAGCTTAAATAGTTATATCAGGCAAATGAAATATTTTCCTGCAGAGGTATCTTGTTATTTAACGAGATAATATGAATGATCTATCCATGACCAGATCTCTGAATCGGAAATGCTTCCGTCGAGAAGAACAGTGTTCCAGTGTTTTTTATTCATATGGTTTTTAAATATACCATCTAATTAATTGGTTATAAGGAGGATGGTATGGCTTGCTCGTAGAGCATAAACTATTGTAGAATAGAGTGTTAATCAATTTTGTTTCCTCGTAGAGGATATGCTATTGTTGACAAAATATCTAATCAAAAAATTCAAACAAAAATCTGGCATCATATTCAATTTCATTTTTCTCCAGAATTGAAATATATTCTTCCCGGAATGATTGCCCGGAATGATGCTCCTCCTGGTTTTCTATGTACCTGAATACATTTCCTATCTGCGACCGGCTGTATGAAAAGCCACCATACCCATCCTGCCATGAGAACTTACCCGGGACTAACTTATTTTCATTAATGAATAAAGAAGATCCCCTTTTTATATCATGGACAGTATCAGATATTGATACTGTCGGATTAAGTCCCAGAAAAACATGAACGTGATCAGAATACCCATTTACAATTATTGATTTATGGTTCAGATTTGTGATAATTCCACTGATGTACTCAAAGACTCTGGGCCGGATTCGTTTTGTTAATACATTTTCTTTTCCCCTGACTGCAAATACAATCTGTACATACATCTGGGTGAATGTTCCTGGTTTCATATTTAATGATTTTTAAAATGCAGCTGCACAAAATTATGAAATAAACATGAAACCAGGATAATGTAATATTTGATTTATGTCCTTATCCTCTACGAGGAATTGAATCATTTGATTTGCAAATCAACAATACCATAACCGCTACGCGGTATAAATATCAATAGGTTATCAAATCTACAATACCATAACCGCTACGCAGTATAAGATGTAATAAGGGGGAATTGACCTGGAGGCATCAAGGGCCGATTCCTTAATTAAAATTTACAGGTTTTAAATTCATAATTCTGAGCTCGGATCTTCAATTGTTCGATCGTTCATTTGTTCAATGTTTTCCAACGATCAGCTCATAAGAATGATCAATCCAATTAAGCACCTCATTATCAGGTATTGAACCGTCTAAGTGTATTGTGTTCCAGTGTTTTTTATTCATGTGATAGCCAGGTTGGACTGACGCAAATCTTTCTCTTAATTCAAGTGCAAATTCAGGATTACATTTCAGGTTTATGCTGGGATCATCCGAAAGGTTTGCCAGTGCAAATATTTTACCTTTAACCTTGAAGACAAGTGTGTCCTCTCCAAATGGAAATCCCTCAGTAACATTTGGCTTAGAAATACAGAATTCCCGCAATTTTTCTATATTCATATGGTCTGTCTAAAGATTTCCGCAATCCGCAATCCGAAATTCTTCATCTGAGCGTCGGATAAAAAGCATCTTCAATATGTTCAATCTCAAATGACTTTCCATTATTGATTATTGATACAATATCAAACCTGCTTTCTTTATCAATGTTATATTTTGAAATGTAATTTTCCGCAGCATAGATGATCGATTTTTGTTTTTCACTTGTAACAGCATGTCTGGGATGCAGCTGATAATTGTCTGTTCTTGTTTTTACTTCGATGAAAATGATAAAATCATTATTCTCCGCAACAATGTCAATCTCTCTTTTTCCGGATTTCCAGTTAGTATGTAGGATCTTATAACCTTTCTGAAGCAAATATTCTTTTGCTTTTTCTTCACCTATTATTCCGAGATCATGAGGTTCGCTCATACAGGCAATGGTTCTTTACACTTATATTTCAATAAGCTTGTTCTTAATGGCAAAAAGAATAAGACTGGCAGTATTTTTTGAATTTGTTTTTCCAAGGAGATTTGCACGATGCTTATCGACAGTTCTTTTGCTGATGAACAGTGTTTCTGCAATCTCCTGATTGGAAAGGCCTTCACATATCTTAAGGAGGATCTCTTTTTCACGGCGTGAAAGATTTGCAGATTTTGCCTCACTTTCACGATGCTTGAATTTCTGGATAACATGATAAAGGAGTTCCTGGGAGAAATAGCTGCCTCCTTTCCTTACGGTTAAAATAGCTTCCCTTACCTCTGAAATATCAGAATCTTTTAAAAGGAAACCTTTTGCTCCTGCGTCAACCATTTTATAATAGTATTCCTCTTCGCCATACATTGAAAGGGCAATTACAGAAATGGAAGGACATATTTTCAGTCCTCTTTTTGTTGCCTCAATACCATCCAGTTCAGGCATATTTATATCCATTAGTGCAATATCAGCCGGGCAGGTTTTAAGTAACCGGAGGAACTCCACTCCGTTTGAAGCTTCTCCCGCTATTTCAAAATCCGGTGATGCTTCGAGAAGCATTTTCAGACCATTTCTGAATAACTGGTGATCATCAACCAATATAATTCTTGTCCTGTCCATCTGTATCAGTTCAAAAGGTAATTATTCAATCACTTTAATCAAAGCACTTGTGCCTTTACCCGGGTTGCTTTCGAGTATGAAAACACCATCAACAGACTTAACTCTGGTTTCTATATTTGACAACCCCATACCTTTATTATCTTCCAGAGACAGCCGTGAAGTATCAAAACCTCTTCCGTTATCAGAAAACTGCAAGGTAATGAATTTTTCGTGCTTACTGAGGTCAATTTCTATCCTTGAAGCGCCGGAGTGGAGGATGGAATTATTAATAAGTTCGCATACTGCCCGGTAGATCACCACCTCTTTTTCATTTTCAAGACGCTGATTTTCCATATTTGATTTGAAGTCAATATCCAGAACCTTTGTCTGGTTTATCTTCGCTGTAAAAGCGCTTATTGCACTCGAAAGGCCAAAGTTGGTCAGCACATGAGGACTCAGGTTGTTCGACACTTCTTTAATGGTGCTGATTGCCTCATTCACAAGGTGATTTGTATTCTTTAGTATTTCCTGGCCATAAGAGTCGTTAATTTTACCGTTCAGGGCAGATAGCGACATTTTTACTGTTGAAAGCAAAGGGCCCAGACCATCATGGAGATCCTTTGCAAACCTCTTTTTTTCGTTCTCCTCGGTGTTGATAATAGCATTCAGCACTCTTTTCTCAGTTTTAAGCCTGTCAGATTCAGCGCGTTTTAGTGAATAGAAAATCTCCCTGATCAGGATAACCCCCACAATGATCATGAATGAGATTGTTACCCCCAGCCATTCATCAACCATCTGCCAGAAATATGAAGGAGTGCCTCTGAATAATTCAACAAACTGTATTACTTTACGAACAGCCATCAGCACAAATGAAAGTGAAAGCAGGATCCAGGAAAGTCTGTATTTTGTCAGTTTCATGAACCCCAGCGCAATAGAAGCTGCGATTATCTGAAGAACAAATGAGATAACAAGGGCAATCAATCTTATCATTAACCGGACTATATATTCATACAAAAATAAAAGTTATTTGATCCAAACTGCAAATTGAAGTATAAAATGAAAGACTATCATACAAGATTGTTACGCATTCTTAACCATAATGTCTTTTTTCCAATTTATCAATTTTGTTACCTTTGGGGCCATTAACACACCCAAATGAAATTCATTTACAATCTTTCAATATATCTTACTGAAGCAATGTTTAAGCTTGCTTCCATCATCAATAGAAAAGCATCTCTGATTGTGAATGGAAGAAGGAACTGGGAAGTCAGATTAAGGGACAACCTGCCGGAGGGAGGAGAGCTGATCTGGTTTCATTGTGCATCACTTGGCGAATTCGAACAGGGAAGACCTCTAATTGAAAAGATGAAGGAGAAGAGGCCTGAAACAAAAGTTCTTCTTACATTTTTCTCTCCTTCGGGATATGAAATCAGAAAGGGCTATAAGTATGCTGATTATATCTGTTACCTTCCAGCAGATACTCCGCGAAATGCAAGAAAATTCATCTCAATCTCCAAACCCCAAAAAGTGGTTTTTGTCAAATATGAATTCTGGTATAACTATATCTCCGAAATAAGGAAGAACGATATTCCGTTATTCCTGGTCTCGGGAATTTTCAGACCCGATCAGCATTTCTTTAAATGGTATGGAGAATTCTTCAGGGAGATGTTAAAGAACTTCTCTTACTTTTTTGTACAGGACAGACGATCATCCGAGCTTTTATCAGGTATCGGACTGAAAAATGTAACTATTGCCGGAGATACCCGGTTCGACCGGGTCAGTCAGATTGCAAGGGAATCAAAAAGCATTCCGGTGATAGAGAAATTCGCAGGGTCTGAAAAGGTATTTCTTGCCGGTAGCAGCTGGAAGGAAGATGAGGAAATAATTACAGCCTATATTAATGCTGATCCCTTGAAAATGAAATGGATATTTGCACCACATGAGATTGAACCATCAAATATTGACAGGCTTGAGAGACTTTTTAAAACATCTGTTGTCAGATTTTCATGTTTTACTGAGGGGTCTGAAAAAGCCAGAGTACTGATCATCGACAACATAGGACTTCTTGCTTCGGCATACAGATATTGTCATATTTCTGCTGTTGGAGGAGGATTCGGGAAAGGTATTCACAGCATTCTTGAACCGGCTTGCTGGGGTGTGCCAATATTATTTGGGCCCGATCATAAATCGTTCAGGGAAGCTATCGATCTTATTGAAAAGGGAGGGGCGTTCTGCTTCGGGAATGGTGAAGATTTCTCGACCAGTACCAACAAGTTACTTAATGATCCGGATCACTACCTGAGAACAGCCAGGATCACATCTGAATATGTCAGGGAAAATACAGGAGCAACAGAAAAAATTATTGATTCCTTGTTTGAGTACAGATATTAACAAAGAAAGTTTTCATAGTTTATATCTTGTTAAAAACTCAATAATTTAAATTTGTTATTGATACATCAAAAATATCTTATCTTGTTCCTCCCTAATTCATTTAAACCAAAAACTGCCAGTATTTAATTCTCAACTACTTAGATAACAACCGAAAACAATTTAAATAATTATTAATCCTAAAACTATGATGGAGAAATCAAAGCACTTAATCATGATGTTGCTGATCCTGCTTCTGTCTTATCCGATGTACGGACAGGATGCGACAACATCCAGTATGAACGGAAATATTGTTGATTCCAAGGGATCACCTCTGACCGGGGCAACAATTGTTGCGACTCATGTACCCTCAGGTTCACTTTACGGAGCTACAGCTAATACGCAAGGGTTTTTCTCAATTCAGGGTATGCGTCCCGGAGGTCCATATAAGGTAGAAGTTTCATTTGTCGGATTTTCCAAGATTACTTTTACTGATATAAACCTGTTCCTTGGTTCAACTTATACTCTGAATACCCCATTAAAAGAGTCGAGCACAGAGCTGGGTGAGGTTGTTGTGGTTGGATCAAAACCATCAGCATTCAATACCACAAAAACAGGTGCTTCCACGAACGTAAGCAAAGAATCAATGGCAATGGTTCCTTCTCTGAACAGAAGTCTGAATGATTATACCAAGCTCTCTCCCTACTCAAGCGGCAACGGATCTTATGTTGGTCGTGAAGCTTATATGACAAATGTTACTGTTGACGGCGCCAACTTCAATAATAACTTTGGTCTTTCCAGTGGAAATATGCCAAGTGTATCCGGCGAACCAATTTCAATGGAAGCTATTGAGGAAATACAGGTTGCAGTTGCTCCATATGATGTAAGGCAATCTAACTTTACCGGGGCTGGCGTTAATGCTATTACCAAAAGTGGTACAAATCAATTTAAAGGTACTGTTTATGGATTTTACCGTAATCAGGACATGAACGGGAAATATGTAAGAAATACGAAATTATCAGTTGCACAATCTGCCAAGCAGGCTATTGGATTTAATTTTGGCGGACCGATTATCAAGGATAAACTGTTTTTCTTCCTGAGCGCTGACAAAGAAAATACACTTACCCCCGGTAACACCCTTCTTGCTATGCAGAGCGGACGTGATGCAGCAGACCCTAATGTCAATGCAAGAGTTTATGCAGACAGTCTGAAAGCATTTTCACAGACTCTGAAAACAGTTTATAATTACGAAACTGGTCGTTATGAAGACTGGGGTGGTGATAACGAGAATAATAATAAAGTACTTCTTAAATTAAACTGGAATATCAGTAAGAACCATAAGTTCAGCATCAGGTACAACTATTCTGAAAGTAAGGCAATTTTCAGACCTAGTGCAAGTGGTGACGCATCACCCACAATAACTCCTTCCAACGGACGTCACACAAAACTTGGAGGTATGTCTTTTGAGAATTCACAATACGGGAACTCAAATACCCTTCATTCAATAACAGGAGAATTGAACAGCAGGTTTGGCCAGCTTTCAAATAAAATGCTTGTTGCATATACCAAATATCATCAGCCAAGAACTAGTACAAGCTCTGTTTTTCCATTCATCGATATTATGGCCGGAAATCCAGCTACAGGGGATGTTACTATGTCAGCCGGATATGAGTTATTCTCATATAAAAATAATGTTGACAACAATACCCTGATCGCAACAGACGACATAACATATGTTCTTGACAAGCATACTTTTACCTTTGGTCTTTCATATGAACAGCAATATTTTGCAAACAGCTACCTCCGTCAGGGAAGCGGCTACTACAGATTCAAGAGTCTGAAGGCATTCCAGAATTTTGCTGCAGGTATGGGAACATCAGGTACATATAATGATAACTGGGATCCGACAAACTTTGCATATACATATCCGATAAACGGAATTACAGACCCTGTTGCTGAGTTAAGATTCGGTCAGTTCGCCTCTTATCTTCAGGATGAATTCGAAGTTATTCGCAATCTTAAGGTTACTGCCGGGGTGAGAATAGACCTGCCTATTTACCTTGCAGGAGCAGTTGATAACCCTGCTTTGAAAAGCTATTCATTCAATAATGGTGAAACAGTTGATCTTTCAACCTGGCCGGACGCAAAAATCCTCTGGTCACCTCGTATAGGGTTCAACTATGACGTTTTTGGCAACAAAACTTTAAAAGTGCGCGGAGGTACAGGTATCTTTACAGGCCGTATACCATTCGTATGGTTTACCAACCAGCCTTCAAACAGCGGTATGCTCCAGTATCAGCTTGTGATTAATCAAAGTACCAATGCGGCTGCAAAAGCGATGCTTTCAAGACTTCCTTCCAATCTGTTACCTAATGCAGCAGACCTGCTGAAAGATCCTACTCTTACTGATATCTTCCCGACACAAAACCCGGTCGGAGGGAGAATTGCGTCAATCGCAAAAGATTTCAAACTTCCACAGGTATGGCGTACAAGTTTGGGATTTGATGTTAAACTTCCTCTTAACATGTCGCTGACATTAGAAGGTATTTATACCAAAGACATTAACTCAATCTGGTTTAAAAATATTAACCTGGCTGATGCAGCATCATCAACAGTTGAAGGATCTCAAAGTCGCCCATACTGGTCAAATGCCAGCAAATATACGACATCTCCTTACCAGAATGTGGTTGAAATGTTGAATACAGATAAAGGAGAAGGTTACACAATTTCTGCTTCTCTTGATCTTCCTAAATACAAAGGATTCAGCGGGATGCTCTCTTACAGCAAGAGCTGGGGAGTTGAGGTAACAGGCAAATCAGGTTCTGACCCGTTCTCAGCATGGCAATATCGCGTTATTCAGAATAACCCGAACGTACCTGAAATGGGATATACACTCAACAATACTCCTCTCAGGATAGTAGGGCAGGCAAATTACACCATAGATTATCTTAAGATATGTTCTTCAACCATTACATTCTTCTTTACAGGTTATCATGGAGATGCATATTCCTATATTTATAGCGGTGACGTAAATGCCGATGGTACAACCAGCAATGACCTGATGTATATACCTAAAGATGCAAGTGAGTTTATCTGGGGTACAGTAAAAACTGTTGCCGGAGTTCAGACTATTACTCTTTCACCAGCTGATGCTGATGCATACTTCAAATTTGCTGCCCAGGATCCTTATCTTTCGAAACATGCAGGCGAATATGCTTACAGGAATGGTGCATATAACCCATGGTATAAGCGCCTTGATATGAGATTTATGCAGGATTTCAAAGTCAAAGCTGGCAAATCAACAAACACTCTCGAGCTCAGCGTTGACATTATTAACTTCGCAAACCTGCTGAATCATAGCTTGGGTCTTAACAGATCATATGTAACAAACTCCCCGATTATCTATAACGGGAAAGATAATATAACCGGTAAACCAATCGTTTCAATGAGGAAAATTGGTGCCGACTATGTTGGCTATTCATTCCAGGATCCAACTTCTGTTGCCGGAACTTATTCCATCCAGATTGGTTTAAGGTATATTTTTAATTGATTTTTTAAATTTTCTTATAAAAGAGGCTGTTGAAAAGCAGCCTCTTTTTTTTACTCTTTTATTTTTTTATTTAATGGAAAAATGCAAAGTGCAGATACTAAAATTGTTACAATAACAAAAAAGAATCTATTCTTATAAGACGTTGATTAGTAGAGGCTTAGGCGTAGTTAATAACTATATCGGCAAATGTTAATAAACTTAAAAATTTTGTCTTGCGTCACCGTCTCCCCCTTACTAATTTAGCAATTACCCGCTAAAAAAACCGGTGGTCGATTAATCTCAAGATAATCAGAGGAATATAAATTATATTTAAAATATGGGTGAATTATTTGTCCACGAAACGGAACTAAAGACGGAAAACGACTCATCGAATCTGTCGGATAACCGGTTCGAAAAAAAGGAAGAAGTCAAGGGTATGAGTAAAAAGGCAAAGGCAAATCACGTGAATTCAGTATATTCCCATGATGATGCTGTTCAGGCAAGTTGTGTTTATTTTAACGGAGATGAGCTAGCTGCGAGAGTGTGGGCTAATAAATACGCTCTCAAAGACTCATTCGGTAACCTCTATGAAAAGACGCCTGATGACATGCACCGGAGAATTGCACGTGAAATACACAGGATAGAGCTCAAGTATAAAAACCCCCTCCCTGAAGAACTGATCTATGGTATACTGAAAGATTTTAAATATATCGTTCCCCAGGGTGGCCCAATGACAGGAATAGGAAATGACTATCAGATTGCCTCTCTTTCAAATTGCTTTGTAATAGGTAATGACGGGGACTCAGACTCTTACGGCGGGATAATGAAGATTGACCAGGAACAGGTCCAGCTTATGAAAAGAAGAGGCGGTGTAGGACATGACCTTTCCCATATCAGACCAAAAGGTACACCCGTCCTTAACAGCGCTCTTACTTCTACCGGTGTTGTTCCATTTATGGAGAGATATTCAAATTCAACAAGAGAAGTTGCACAGGACGGCAGAAGAGGAGCACTCATGCTTTCCATTTCTGTGAAACATCCCGATTCGGGAAAATTCATTGACGCTAAACTTGAAAGCGGCAAAGTTACAGGAGCAAACGTATCTGTTAAACTCACCGACGAATTTATGCAGGCTGTAGAAGAAAAGAAAACCTTCAGGCAACAATACCCAATTAATTCAGCGGATCCTAAATTCGTTAAAGATATTGATGCCGGACAGCTCTGGAACAAAATAATCCACAACGCATGGAAATCAGCTGAACCGGGAGTTCTCTTCTGGGATACAGTTATAAGGGAAAGCGTACCAGACTGCTATGCCGATCTTGGATATCGTACCGTTTCAACTAATCCATGCGGAGAAATACCATTGTGCCCTTATGATAGCTGCCGGCTTCTTGCTATAAATCTTTTCAGTTATGTGAAGGAACCATTTACCAGGAATGCAAGTTTCGACATGGAATTATTCAAGGAGCATGTTGGCCTGGCACAGCGTATGATGGATGATATTATTGACCTTGAGCTTGAAAAGATCGACAAGATAATTTCAAAAATTGAAGGAGACCCTGAATCAGAAGAGCTCAAGCTTGTTGAAAGAAACCTTTGGAAAAATATCAGAAAGAAATCTGAGGAAGGAAGAAGAACAGGAATAGGGATAACCGCTGAAGGAGATATGCTTGCCGGCCTCTGGCTGAGGTATGGTAGCGATGAAGCCAATGAATTTTCTGTAAATGTCCATAAGACTCTTGCTATTGAGGCATACAAGGCTTCCACGTACCTGGCAAAAGAAAGAGGACCCTTCTCTATATATGACGCAAAGAGGGAAGCCAACAACCCCTTCATACTCAGGATGAAAGAAGCTGACCCTGTAATGTATAACAATATGGTAAAGTATGGCAGAAGAAATATTGCTCTGCTTACTATTGCACCAACAGGTACTACAAGTCTCATGACCCAGACAACCTCAGGTATTGAGCCTATATTTTCAGTATTTTACAAGAGAAGAAGAAAAGTCAATCCAAATGATCAGGATGTGACAGTAACTTTTAAGGATGAGGTTGGTGATTGCTGGGAAGAATATAATGTTTTCCACCACAAATTTGTTGATTGGCTTAAATTGAATAACTATGATCCTGATTCGGTTACAAGGATGAATGACCAGGAGATCGAGAAAATAATTGCAGAGTCACCATATGATAAAGCAACTGCTAATGATGTCGACTGGGTTGCAAAAGTAAGGATGCAGGGGGCAATCCAGAAATGGGTAGACCATTCCATCAGCGTTACTATTAACCTGCCAGCGGAAGCTAAGGAAGAACTCGTAAGTGAACTCTACCTTACTGCATGGAAAGTGGGATGCAAAGGCGCCACAGTATACCGTGACGGCTCAAGAAACGGTGTTCTAATTGCTTCAGGAAAAACAGAGGTACGTACAGAAAGACCAAGACGTCCAAAGGTTCTCGATTGTGATATCATCAAGTTCAATAACAACGAAGAAAAATGGATCGCATTTGTTGGTCTTAAGGACGGGAAGCCCTATGAGATTTTTACAGGTCTTGCCGATGAAGAAATATTTCCTATTCCAAAAACAATTGCAAAGGGGAAGATCATTAAGAATAAGGATGAGGAAGGAAACACCCGCTATGACTTCCAGTATACTGATAAGTATGGTTATAAAAACACGATGGGAGGCCTTTCCCATATGTTCAAGCCTGAATTCTGGAATTATGCGAAACTGATATCAGGTGTACTCAGACACGAAATGCCCATTACAGATGTTGTCAATCTTGTTCAGTCCCTGAAGCTCGACAGTGAATCAATCAATAACTGGAAAAACGGTGTTGAAAGAGCACTGAAAAGATATATCCCGAACGGTACAAAGGCAAAAGGTAAATGCGGGGAATGCGGTTCTGATAATCTTGTTTATGAGGAGGGTTGCCTGATCTGCAAAGATTGCGGATCATCAAAATGTGGTTGAAAAAAGCGAAGTCAGGAGACTTCGCCATTATTATTTAATTACTGCAAGCTCTTTCCCGATCTTTATAAAAGCATTTATTGCTTTATCGAGATGCTCCTGCTCATGTGCGGCAGAAAGCTGCACTCTTATCCTTGCCTGTCCTTTCGCTACAACAGGGTAATAGAAACCGATTACATAAATACCCTCATTCAGCAGCTTCGCAGCAAAATCCTGTGAAAGTTTTGCGTCATAAAGCATAACTGCACAAATTGCAGACTTTGTTGGTTTGATGTCAAATCCGGCCTCAGTCATTTTACTTATGAAATACCCTGCATTTTTGTGCAGTTTGTCCTGAAGGGTATTTGTTTCAGTCATCATGTCAACCATCCTTATGCCAGCAGCTGCAACAAGCGGGGGTATCGAGTTGGAGAAAAGATACGGTCTTGATCTCTGGCGAAGTAATTCAATTATCTCCTTCTTACCGGTTGTGAATCCTCCTATAGCTCCTCCAAAAGATTTTCCAAGAGTACCGGTAATTATCTCAACCTTACCCTTCAGATCAAATAATTCAGTTACACCACGACCAGTTTTTCCGACAACACCTGCAGAGTGTGACTCATCAACCATAACC
>JAHEYW010000195.1 GCA_023251395.1 Bacteroidales bacterium | reverse complement strand
ACTTCCTGAGAAATGGTAGATCACGACTCCTCCGCCATTATTCACATAATTAACGAAAGCGGTTTTTGTCTTTTCAGACCAGGAATCACCTGAGTAGTCAATTACTACAAGATTGTAACGGGAGAAATCTGGATTGAATTTACTCATATCGGTTCCCTTTTTAGGCGTTAAGGCAATATCGCAGGAAAACAACTTTGTATTTTCAAGTATTGTTTTAAGTACCGGGAAACTTGCTTTCCAGTTATGAACATTCTGTCCTGTTATGATCAGTGATCTGTACGGAGCCTCCTGTTTACATGAATTAAACAGAGAAAAAAGTCCGGCAGCGATTAATATAAGTATTATATTTTTTTTCATATTTCTTTTTTTAAACTGTTGGTAAAGTCCATGGTTTGCGATATGGGCGGCTGAGGAGTCTTGAAGCTGCCGGATTGCCGATTATTTCCTGTTTATCAGGATCCCACATAATTTTCTGACCAGTTGTCATTGCTATCTCCCCAAGCAATCCGACTGCAATAGCCCTGTAAGCTACTTCAATAGGTGCAATTGCAGGTTTTCTTGAACGGATGCTGTCAATGAAATTCTGCCAGTGGTTAGTGCTTTTATAAAGGTGTATCTCCTTCTCTCCTATTTTCTCCTCAAGAATTTTGGGATCGGAAGCAGATATTTTTCCTCCCCTGTCTACATGAACCCAACCCAGGTCTCCTATCCATCTCGTTCCCATTCCCTTAGGCTGACGGGAGGAATTGGCTACCCTCATTACTATGCCATTTGCATATTTACAGACAATGTCATACTCTATAGGTACATTATAGATACCTTCCCTTGGATAAACTCCAACACCCTCAATCTCAACCGGTCCGGTATGCTCAAGACCTGCGCCCCAGTTTGCGATATCGATATGATGGCCTGACCAGTCTGTCAGCTGACCACCTGAATAATCGAGTATCCATCTCCAGTTCCAATGGTAAACTCCCCTGAAAGGTACCTTTAATGTTGGGCCGAGCCACATATCCCAGTCCAGTTCTTTGGGTACTTCCTGTATTGGAGGTGTTCCTATTCCCATATTTCCATCAGGGAGTCCTACTTCAATATACTTTATCTTGCCAATTCTTCCATTTATAACCAGTTCCGCTCCGCGTCTGAAATTTTCCTGAGACCTCTGCCAGCTGCCTGTCTGCCAGATAATATTATTCTTTTGAACAGCACTGACTATGACCTTCCCGTCATTAATCGTTCTGCATATTGGTTTCTCTCCATAAACATCAACTTTCTTTTTAACTGTTTCTGTATATATTATACCGTGCCAATGATCGGGAATAGCTATTGAGACGGCATCAAGTTTTTCTTTTTCAAGGAACTCCCTGTAGTCACTATATGTTCTGCAGTTTTTATTGTTGTTCGTTTTTTCCACAAGCTCTTTTGTAGCCAAAAGCCGGTTTGAGTCAACATCGCATAGTGCAACAAACTGAACCTGGTCTTTCAGTTTGATAAAATCACGCATATTACTCGTCCCCTGTGAACCGGTACCTATCTGACCCATGACAACCCTGTTGCTAGGAGGTGTCTTTCCACCCAATCCAAGAGCTGAAGACGGGATAATTTCAGGAATAACGAAAACGCCAACTGCAGCTGCGGCCGACCTTTTTACAAAATCTCTTCTTGAAGAATGTTTAGCCATGTTAATTTTATTTTAGTTTACAGAATTTAATTATACTTCAACAGGAGTACCTGGTACAGGTGTTTCAAAAATCATATCGACAGGTCCGAACTCCAATTTCTTTGGTCCAAGCTCCATATCAGATTTGAATATTTCATCCCATGTAATAAGTCTGCCAGTGTAAGCTGCGGTCCTTCCCATTATTGCTGTCAGGGTTGAAATGGCTGTCTGTTCTGCTTCATTTACATAATTACCTGTCCTGATCGCATAAACCAGATGCATATGTTCCTGGACATAGGCTGGAATTTTAATTGAATTGGTGGCGTTGCCATTTTCATCTTTCGGATATTCAAAACTCCAGATGACTTTTCCATCCAGATCCCAGATGGTGTTCATACAATTTGTATAACCTTCAGTTCCCATTACAAGTTCTCCTGTCGCATTTGCGCAGCCATCGATCTGCCTGCACATACTGTGGGAACTAATTCCGTTACCGTAATCAAAATCAACGCTGAAGAAATCGTACTGATCGCCGGTGACCCTTCTGTGTCTGCCTCCATAGCCTATTGCCCTCTCAGGATGATTACCAACAAACCAGTTGATCACATCTATATTATGTACATGGGTATCAAGGATATGATCGCCGCACAACCAGCAGAAATTATTCCAGTTTCTTATCATGTACTCCATATCATTCCATCCTTTTTCACGCGTCCTGAACCACACATGATCCTGATTCCAAAAAGCTTTCGCTGACGTGATCCTTCCTATTGCACCCGATGCAACACGCTTATATGTTTCGATATAGTCTTCCTGGTGTCTCCTCTGTGTCCCGGTCACAACACATAATCCAATTGCCTGGGCTTTTCTTGCTGTAGTGATAACAGATCTTATCCCGACGGGATCAACGGCAACCGGTTTTTCCATAAAGACATGCTTATTGTTTTTAACCGCTTCCAGGAAATGTTCAGGCCTGAACTTCGGTGGTGTAGCAAGAATGACTACATCAATATCTGTAATGGCCATAAGTTTCTTATATGCTTCAAAACCAACAAAGCAGTTTTCAACGGGAATTGGAAGACTGAAAGATGCGAACCTTTCCCTGCAGGCATCAATTTTATCCTGAAAAACATCGGCAAGTGCAATAATCTCAAGATCAGGCCCTGAACTTATGAAATTAATTGCTGCTCCTGTTCCTCTTGCACCAGCACCAACCAGTCCGGCTTTCAGCTTTTTCCCCTTCGGTGCTCCATTGAGTACAGGAGCAAGTCCAAGGTCCTTTTGCTCAGATTTTCTTTTGCAGCTGCTGATCAGTGCACCTGCCCCCGCGATTCCTATTCCAGCAAGCGTTGCGTTTTCAAGAAATTTTCTTCTGTCAATATTTTTCATCTTTAATTATTTTAAAAGGAGTTAGTGAATTGTACTGTCTGGCTCACAGACAACCCTGAATCCTACATCAATACAATCAGAATACCACCAGATACTTTTGGGCATCTGCGGATCTGTAACAAGCCATGCCTGAGTTCTTGTATAACCCCGTGAAGCGCTTCTGACATCCCTGGCATCACTTTTAAAGGAACCACCCCTGATTACCCTCTCTGTGCCGGTGTAAGGTCCCTTTGGATTCGTATACCCAAGACTGTCAATCTTATATGTATCAGATTGATAAAGGTCTGAACAGAATTCAGCCACATTTCCAAGCATATTTTTAAAACCAAAAGGATTAGGCTTAACAAAAGAGGGTTCTTCAGTCTTCGATAAACTGTTACCCTTATAGACAACATAAGTGAAAATTATTGAAGTGTCGGGTTTGAAAATTTTTCTGAAGAAACCTTCTGAAGTGAATTTCCCAGGATCACCTTTGAAGAAATATGGAGTGACTGATCCTCCCCTGCATGCATATTCCCATTCAGCTTCGGTTGGTAAACGGTATTTCTTTCCTGTCACCTTTGATAACCACTGGCAGTAAACATTCGCTGCATACCATGTCATTGTTATTGCCGGACGCTGACCTTTTCCCCAGCTCTGGTCTGGTGCTCCCCAGGGAGGGGTAGCTCCGGAAATGGCGTCAACATTCTTCCTGTTAACAGCCTGCCCTTCCATTCTTCCCTGCGATGAAGTAGCTTTAAAGAATGCCAGATATTCATCCCAGGTAACCTCAATTTTTCCCATCCAGAAACCTGAAAGTGTAACCTTATGTACAGGTCCTTCATCAGGTTTTCGAAGAGGCTCATCATCCGGACTGCCCATATTGAATGATCCTTCAGGAACTGCGATCATATCAAACGATACATTTGTACCAGGTATCTGTTCAGTGAAATTCTCAAACCTTGAGATTTTTGCAGGTTCCTTAAACAGAACTGAAGGAATTGATTCAGTTATGCCAAAACCTGTATTTTTCTCATGTTTCACATATCTATCATAATGTCCGACATATAGATGGCAGTTAATGCAATTCAATTTTTCTTTTGATGTCGAATAGAACAGATGAGCGTTATTTCCATTCACTGAAAGAGTTACAGGGAAAAGGTTCTGGTGGCATACCAGGCAGGATTGTTCATATACATAACCCTTTGCCTTCTCAAGTAACTTCTTTTCTTCCCAGTTTATGCTTGCACTGTCTTTCAGATAATATCCATAGGCATCTTTAAATCCGTGCTTAGCCTTGCCATAGATATAACCATGGTTTTTTGGTGGCAGATGGCATTCCACGCAATGTACAATTGTTCCGGATTTATTATTATAATGAGTCGACAGTTTCCAGTTCTGTTCAGGGACAGGGTGAACATGACATGACATACAGTATTTATCGGAGGATGTATATGACAAAAACTTCTCACCTGAAGCAAGAAGAACAAGACAGGCAATTATTCCAAGAATGAAATACCACAGGCTGGCTTTTCTTTTTGTAGAGGATCTTTTCGATATTTTGAGTGAGGTCATAGGTACTTTCTCCGAATACAGTTTTTGCAATTCAAAAGTTACAGTCAATTAAGATCAAGCTCTTTTTTAAAAAAATCTATTGTCTTTTGCAGACCTTCATCTAGATTGATGGTGGGTTCCCAATTCAATATGTCTCTGGCCAGAGTAATATCAGGCTTTCTCTGTTTTGGATCATCCTGGGGGAGAGGAAGATGGATGATCCTTGAATTTGAACCGGTCAGCTTAATAATCTTATCTGCCAGTTCAATAACGTTGAATTCACCAGGATTTCCAAGATTCACCGGGCCCGTAAAGCTGTCGGGAGTATTCATCATCCTGACAATTCCTTCTATCAGGTCATCAACGTATTGAAAGCTTCTGCTATGTGATCCGTCACCGAAGATTGTTAAGTCATTTCCCTTCAGGGCCTGAACGATAAAGTTTGAAACCACTCTGCCGTCGTCACGATCCATTCTTGGTCCATAAGTATTGAATATTCTGACGATCTTGATCTTGACATTATTCTGACGGTGATAATCCATAAAAAGTGTCTCAGCGCATCTTTTTCCTTCATCATAACATGATCTTATTCCATTCGGATTTACATGTCCCCAGTATGACTCGGGCTGCGGGTGTATTTCGGGATCGCCATAAACTTCACTTGTTGATGCCTGAAGAATCCTGGCTTTAATCCTTTTTGCCAGGCCAAGCATATTTATGGATCCCATTATAGATGTTTTTATTGTTTTTATGGGATTGTACTGATAATGAACCGGGGATGCCGGACAAGCGAGGTTATAGATCTCATCAACCTCAGCATAAAAGGGTTGTATAATGTCATGCCTTATCAGTTCAAAATAAGGATGCTTTATAAGATGAACTATGTTCTGCCTCGATCCTGTATAGAAATTATCAAGACAGATAACTTCATTACCATCATTCAGAAGTCGTTCGCAGAGATGAGAACCGATAAAACCGGCACCACCTGTGACCAGAATTCGTTTCATCAATTATTTGTTAGGTTCGGGTATTTACAAATATAGATTTTTTAATGAGAAAATAAAGAGAATATAAAGGTGAATGCAAATATTAATCTTCGAAGGACAAAAATAACCTGGAAGTTTCAAAACAATACCTAAGTTAATGATATAATGATATTTAAGCTCCTGGAAACTTTCTCCTATACTGAATTATGAATTCCAGAACTTGTTTATACTATCTTTGATCCAATAATGTGTTTATTTTCAGGATAGTATACTAATATTTGAAGGGTGTTAGAAAAAATATTTTTGAAATAACTATGATAAATCAGTCGTTTTTGTTTGAAATATTAAAATAATAACTACTTTTGGCCATCAAATTGAAAGAAATTATGAAAAAGCTCGTACTATTTATTATTTACATCATTTACGTCTTGAAAATATCCTGATCCGGAAATAATATAATAGTACAGTAAATTATACAAAGCTTTCCGGATCAAATCGGAAAGCTTTTTTTTATATAGAAACTATGAAGATAACACTTAGGAGTTCAACAACAACAGCGGGCCGTAAGATGGCTGGTGCAAGAAGTCTCTGGAGAGCTAATGGCATGAAAGAGGAACAGATAGGCAAACCTGTAATTGCAATAGTAAATTCTTTTACACAGTTTGTACCTGGCCATGTTCACCTTCATGAAATAGGACAATCTATTAAAGCTCTCATAGAAAAAGAAGGGATGTTTGCTGCAGAATTCAATACAATTGCAATTGACGATGGCATTGCTATGGGTCACAGCGGAATGCTCTATTCTTTACCTTCGAGAGAGCTTATTGCTGACAGTGTGGAGTATATGGTAAATGCTCATTTGGCTGATGCTATGATCTGCATAAGTAACTGCGACAAAATTACTCCTGGAATGATGATGGCCGCTATGAGGATCAACATTCCGACAGTGTTTGTTTCAGGCGGCCCAATGGAAGCTGGTAATATCAGAAACAAAAAATATGACCTGATTGATGCTATGGTCATGGCCGCAGACGACAAGATCAGTGACGCCGATCTGAGTGAAATTGAAAAATCAGCCTGTCCAACATGCGGATCCTGTTCGGGAATGTTTACGGCAAATTCGATGAATTGTCTAAATGAAGCAATTGGATTGGCACTTCCGGGGAATGGGACCGTTATTGCAACACATAAGAACAGAAAAGAGCTTTTTATAAAAGCTGCAAAACGAATTGTTGGAATAACTAAAAAATACTATGAGGAAGGTGAT
>JAHEYW010000020.1 GCA_023251395.1 Bacteroidales bacterium | reverse complement strand
ATCTAAATAGATAACAATTATGTTGAATCAGTACGAAACCGTTTTCATTGCAACTCCCGTTTTGTCTGAGAACCAGATGAAGGAAGCGGTACAAAAATTCAAGAAGGTCATCACCGACAATGAAGGTGAGATCATTCATGAAGAGAACTGGGGCCTGAAGAAATTGGCCTATCCTATCCAGAAGAAGTCGACAGGTTTTTATTACCTGATCGAATTCAAGGGTGCAGGTGAACTTATTGAGAAACTCGAAGTTCAGTACAGAAGGGATGAAAGAATCATCAGATTTCTTACATTCAAAATGGAAAAATTTGCTGTTGAATACGCAGAAAAGAAAAGAAGGCAGAGAGAAACCGAAAAAGCAAAGGAGGAATAAACCATGGCACAGAATGAATCAGAAATAAGATATCTGACCCCCCCGACAGTTGAGATCAAGAAGAAGAAATACTGCCGTTTTAAGAAAAACAAGATCAGGTATATTGATTATAAGGATCCTGAATTTCTTAAGAAATTCCTGAATGATCAGGGAAAAATTCTTCCAAGAAGAATTACAGGTACTTCATTAAAATATCAGAGGAAGGTAGCAAAAGCTGTCAAAAGAGCAAGACATATCGCACTTCTTCCTTACGTTACTGACCTATTAAAATAAGGAGGCTAGAATATGGAAATTATATTACTGCAGGATGTACCGAAACTTGGTCAGAAAGATGACCTGGTAAAAGTAAAAAATGGATTTGGCAGGAATTATTTAATACCTCAGGGTCTTGCAATTGCAGCAACAACCTCTTCAAAAAAGGTACATGCTGAGAATTTAAGGCAACGTGCACACAAAGAAGAAAAGATCAAAGTTGAGGCTCAGGCACTTGCAGATAAATTAGGCACTTTAAAACTTGTTGTTGGTGCCAAGACCAGTAGTTCAGGTAAGATTTTCGGATCTGTTAATACAATCCAGATTGCTGAAGCACTTAAGGAAAAAGGTTTTGAGATTGATCGCCGTAGCATTACTTTGCAAGAGGATCAGATCAAAGAAATCGGAAACTACAAAGCAACCATCAAACTACACCGTGAGGTAAAAGTTGAGGTTGACTTTGAAATTAAAGGTGAATAAGTAAAGTTTTACTGAAAATACAAGAGGCTGTCTCAGAATAAGAGTCAGCCTCTTTTTATTTTACAGCAATAGTCTCGATTTCAATCAAAGCGCCCATGGGAAGAGCCTTGACAGCATACGTCGCCCTCGCTGGTTTGTTTTCAGAATAAAAAGATGCATATACTTCATTCATAGCTTTAAAGTCAGCAATATCACTTAACAGGCAAGTGGTTTTTACAACGTCTTTAAAGGTATAACCAGCTTCCGAAAGAATTTTCTCAATATTTCCAAGCACCTGTTTGACCTGTTCATTTATGCCGCCTTCGATCAGCTTGCCAGTTGCAGGATCAATCGGTATTTGTCCTGAGACATAAAGTGTCCCGTTTACTTCCACCGCCTGGCTATAAGGGCCAATCGCAGCCGGAGCTTTTGATGTGCTAATTACTTTTTTCATATATCGGAGTATTAATAAACATCACGAAAATCTTTCTTTCTGTCATACTTAAGATCCTGTAATACAGAGGCTTTTACTTTTATAGTGAATTGCCAGCTCTTCAGATAGCCAGTCGGTATCCATTGAAGGCTCATATCCCAGCAATGCAGATCCCTTGTTATTCCTATGCTTGTCATAGTTATCTGCTTCTGAGCAACATCATAACCAGTTGTATATATGATCTTCATTTTTCTGGTCAGTGCCAAGTCTCCCTGGAGAGCCAAAGTCTGAGTTACTACCGATTTGACAGCTGCCCTGGTGTAATACAGGTTATATGCAACTCGCAGAGACCATGGTATATTAAAAGGAGAATAACCATAATCATCGAATTTCGAATTATCATTTCCTTGTGGATCAACTCCTGTGTTTAAATTTCTTCCCCCAATCCCACCGGCCAGAGGAGTGTTGCCAGGCTGAACACCAGGTGAACTTTTCTTTTTACTAAAGCCTTTAATGACCTGCCCAAGATCAAAATCCAATGTTGCCGACAGATTGGTCATCCTTGCAATTTTTCCTTTTTGCTGGTAATAAAAGGTGTTTATCGCATTTCCTTTTGAATCCATTCCGTAAAGGGAGAATACGCCGTTGGCTGCAATACTGATATTATTGAATAAAACTGTCCTGATACTTGCTGTTACCGGAGCCCACCTCATTGAATCAGCAAAAATATTATATGAAGTATTCAACGAAAAATTATCTAAAAGTTTAATTTTCTTTAAGGTGCCGGTAGTGTCATTTTTGTCCTGAGTTTTTGCTTCAAGAATATTAACCAAGCTGAATGAGAATCCCCCGCTTCTTGAAGATAAAGAAGGTGTACCGAAGATATTATTTTCAAACACCGAGTATTCTCTCATAGTCCCTATGGTATCAGTCTGTACCTGTTTGTACATTTTTGTAGCAAACCCCTCAATTACAGGGACATAACTAAAGGAGACAGATGGCTGAATCACATGCCTGATTGTCTGAACTTTTGATGTAGGATTAATGAACTGGTAATAAATGAACATCTGTGGATTAAAACTGGCACTTATTGAGGGATTTAATGTTTGTCCATAGAAAATTCCCTGAAGAGTGTCATTTACCATAGTCGGGGTTATCTTGTTTTGATCTCTATTGTAATATTTCGGATTCCATCTCTTTTCAATTTTTTGTGTATACAGTACACCGGAATACATTAGTTGCGGCGATATTGAAAAATTCCTGAATGGCCTGAGCTGAAGGCTTACCGGAAGTTCATGACGAAAACCGTTCCTCATATTTTTCCAGACTTTATTTGTGAACAGTAAGGTATCAAGAGTATTGATCTGGTTATCAACAGATGCAGTATATGAAATTGTGAGGTCTTCATACCATTTTGACTTGCCGGTTGAGCTCAACCCTTTCAAAGGGTAAAGCCTGGCTACGTTAAAATTAACTTTTGGGAGGTTCAGGCTCACAGTCTTATTTTTAACATTCTGACTATGGTTAACACTTGTCGATAAACTGAATGGCGTTCCCATCCATGTTTTCGAATAGCTTACTGAGGATTGCCTCTGGGTGGTTATATGGTCTGCAACTGTATAACTGTTGTTGCGGTCAAAACCACTTGAACTCATGTTTACACTAGCAGAAAACCTCGATCCGGGCATAGATTTTTCATCCTGATTGTAAGTCCATGCCACACGGTAGTTTGCAGCTTTACTATAATCATCAAGTCCCTTATGCCCGGTAACATTGTTGGCATAGCTAAATGAGAGGCTGCCTGAGTACCTGTAGAGTTTCTTATAGCTGCTGGAACCATTTAATATCCATGTTCCGTTAGTATATATCGACCCAGTGGCAGACAGATCAATATAATCATTAAATACAAAATAATAACCTCCATCGGACAGTGAATATCCAAGGCTGGTAGTCTCACCATATTTAGGCAGGATGAGACCGGAGGATCTTTGTTTCTGAACCGGGAAATATCCGAATGGGAGAGCCAGAGGCAAAGGGATATCTTCAAGGACAAGATATGCTGGTCCTGAAATAATTTTCTTACCCGGAATTATTTTTGCTCTTTTGAAATTAACTGAAAAATGAGGATGTTCCAGCTGGCATGTTGAAAAAGTGCTGATATTAATATTTATTGTTCCGTCCTCCTCTCGTTTTGAAACCTGACTATGAAGATAACCTTCCTGTTGTTCTGTAAAGATGTTCTTTATTAATCCGCGTTTTGATTTGAAATTATATGTAAGCTCGGTGCATGTAAAATGCTCCGTTCCCTGTTTGAAATCTGGAGAACCTACCAGTTTACCTGTTGAATCTCTTCTTCCAATTGCGTAAACAGAACCTGTCTCCATATTCAGAACAATTGAATCAGCTTTAAGAGTTATATCCCCATATAGGACCTCGGCTTCTTCAACCAGATACACCCTTTTATTTTCAAGATCTGTCCTGCGATAACCTTTTGAATGATGAATTATTGGCAAATCAATAGCATCTTTCGATACTCCGGGTCTCCTTGTAGTATCTGCTGTGCCAGGAATTATGTGAAGTGGTATTGAATCAATAGTGACTCTCTCTTCCTGTGAATACAGATTGGCAAACCAGACCATTGTCAGGATTACTATTACAAACCGCTTTTCTGAAAAATAATACAACTTAAATGCTATTTTTGTATTGTTTTTTTACGGTGCCGTGGATTTTGCGGCAAAACTAATATAATTTCATGAACTTAACATGAGCCCAGAAACTAAAAACGGCAAACATTATACCAATAATATTAACATATTCCTTTCTCTTATTATTGTTCTGATTTCAATTAATTTACAAGGTTTTGCTGACAACCTCCCCACTAAAGAGGGATTTGTTATCGTTATTGATCCGGGACATGGGGGAAATGATCCGGGGGCTGTTGGTTCGATGAGTTCTGAAAAGAATATAACACTGGCTATTGCTCTCAAAACAGGCAGTTACATTGAGGAGAATCTCAGGAATGTTAAAGTAGTATATACCCGAAAATCTGACGAATCTGTAGGTCTTTCTACCAGGTCTGACATAGCAAACAAAAATTCTGCTGACCTTTTTATTTCCATTCATGCGAATAGCACTGGTGGCTCAAACGCCTATGGAACAGAAACATACGTAATGGGTCATTCTATGGATCAGGCCAATCTTGATGTTGCGATAAAGGAAAACCAGGTAATCTATCTTGAAAAAGATTACAGTACCAAATATGAAGGTTTCGACCCAAAATCTCCTGAATCATATGTTATGTTTACACTTGTGCAGAACATCTACCTGAAGCAAAGTACTGAACTGGCATCGATGATCCAGACTCAATACAAGGATCAGGTTGGACGGTTTGACAGAGGTGTGAAGCAGGCTGGGTTCTATGTACTTTACAAGACCGGGATGCCAAGTGTCTTGACTGAAACGGGATTTATCTCCAACCGTACAGAAGAGAAGTATATAAACTCTGAGAAGGGTCAGAATGAAATTGCTATGTCTATATTCAGGGCATGCAAAGATTACCTGGCTGAAATAAGTAAAAAAAGTATTAACCCTTCACAGACAGAAGATTACAGGAAGAATGACACTGGTTCTGTCACAGATTCATCAGATTATAAGGGTAAAACAGTATTTATGGTACAGGTTGTCACGTCTGCGAAGAAAATTGAAATCAAACCTTCCAATTTCAGGAATCTCAGCAATGTCACACAACTGATCTCTGGGAACAAATTCAGATATGCAACCGGAATATTCACCGAATACAATAAAGCATTGGAGTACAGAAAAGTGGTTGAGAAAGTGTATCCAGATGCCTTTGTTATTGCTGTCAGAGATAACAAAATATTACCTTTGCGGGAAGCAATTGAAAAGAAACCAAAGAAATAATAATAGAGACAATGAAAATATCCAATGAAGTCAAGGTTGGTGCAACAGCAATTGTTACGATACTGGTTTTTATATGGTTATACAGCTTTCTGAAAGGCAAAGATCTTCTAAGCACTACAAACCATTATTATGCAGTTTATGACCAGATAAATGGCCTTTCCGAATCAAGCCCTGTTGAGATAAATGGCTATAAGGCAGGAGTAGTTCAATCAATAAGCTTCATTAATGACGGTAGCGGCAGGCTTGTTGTAAAAATGTCCGTTTCCAAAGGATTTAGGCTTCCGGAAAAAACAATTGCGGAGGTAACTACTGCCTCCATCCTTGCAGGGATGAAGATAAGGCTTGTGTTTGGAACCGGACCGGGGACCTATAAAAATGGCGACACTATTCCTTCCAGGTTAGCCGAATCAATTATTACGAAACTCAGTGATGAAATCGGGCCCATGAAGGATAAGCTATCAGGTTTGATAGCACGTCTCGATTCAACATTAACAGGGGTGAACAATGTACTCACGCCTGAGTTCAGCAGGAACCTGAACGGTACAGTTTCAAACCTGAATCATTTTTCGAAAAACCTTGACGATGTAATGGCATCTAAATCCGGTGAACTAAAATCGATGCTTGCCGACCTTTCAAAATTTTCCAGAATGCTTTCTCAAAATTCTGATAAACTTGATACCACTCTGACAAACCTTAGAAATATTTCCGATTCACTTGCAGCTGCTGACATTTACACAACTGTTTCAAATCTTAAATCGACACTTGAGAGGACTTCACAGTTGATGGATGGCTTGAATAAGGGGAAAGGAACTGCAGGCCAGTTGTTTACAAATGATTCACTATACATCAACCTGAACAATGCTGTTGCAAGTCTTGATCTTCTATTGAAGGATGTAAAAACAAATCCGAAGAGGTATGTTCATTTTTCACTATTCGGAAAAAAAAATCAACCCGTAAAATAGTTTTTATCCAAATTTCAGATTATCTTGAGGTTAATTTTGCAGGCAAAATTGCATGCAAAATAATACCTGCTTTTTTCGATAAAAAATATAAAATGAGTAATGTCTCATAACATATTGTCCTACACTATTTATCAAAATAAATATGATGTAGAGCGTTGAATATGAGATGTTTACAAAGTCATAATAAATGTTAAAAATATTTTCTCTCATAAGTAATTGATGTTTAAAACCATAGGATTTTTTTGACATAATCAAGCAAAAAAAATTTTTTTTATTAGTTTTTTTTTTACAAATATTGCTACCTGAATGAACCTTTATTGAGAACCCATAATTTTAAAATCAAAAAACCTAAATGAACAAATCGCACAATGATGTTTGGAATAACTGTCTGCTGATCATAAAAGATATTATTCCATCTGTCAGCTTTAAGACCTGGTTTGAACCGATTGTTCCCCTGAAGCTTGAAAACAACATATTGACAATCCAGGTACCTAGTCCATTCTTTTACGAATATCTTGAGGAACAATATATAGATATCCTCAGGAAAACACTCAGGCGTGAGATCGGAGCTGATGCCAAACTTGAGTATAATGTAGTTATGGAAAACTCCAACTACATGAATGGAAAACCCTATACAGTGCGATACCCTTCAAGGAATAAAACAGACCTCAATAACAAGCCTGTTCAGGTTCCGTTTGATCTTACCCAACCATCTATCAAGAATCCGTTTGTGATTCCCGGAATTAAAAAAATCCACTTCGATCCTAAACTAAATTCCGATTATAATTTTAACAATTTTGTTGAAGGTGAATGTAACCGTCTGGCCAGATCCGCAGGTATTGCAATTGGCAACAATCCAGGCGGAACAGCTTTCAACCCTCTTATGATCTATGGCGATTCAGGTCTCGGTAAAACACATCTTGCACAGGCAATAGGAATTCTGGTTAAGGAAAAGCATCCTGATAAGATTGTCCTTTATGTTAATGCAAATAAGTTCCAGACACAGTTTACTGAATCGATCAGAAACAATAATAAGAATGATTTTCTTCATTTTTATCAAATGATTGATGTACTTATACTTGACGATGTACATGAATTTGCAGGAAAGGAAAAAACGCAGGACACTTTCTTTCACATTTTTAATCATCTGCATCAATCAGGCAAGCAACTTATTCTTACTTGTGACAAGCCTCCTGTTGAACTCCAGGGTATGGAACAAAGGCTTCTTTCCAGATTCAAATGGGGCCTGCTGGCTGACCTTCAGAGACCTGACTACGAAACACGTCTGGCTATTCTTAAGAAAAAAGCCTATAATGATGGTATTGAATTGCCCGAGGATATCTTTGAATTCCTTGCAGCAAACATTTCCAATAATATCAGGGAACTCGAAGCTGTTCTTATTTCACTTTATGCCCAATCAACTCTTAACAGAAAAGAGATCACTCTCGACCTTGCCAGGTTGATGGTCGAAAAGCTAATAAGTACATCACGAAGAGAGATAACAATAGAGTATATACAAAAAATCGTCTGTGATTATTACAAAATCCCAATCGAACAGATACAGGGAAAAACCAGAAAAAGGGAAATTGTACAGGCAAGACAGGTCTCTATGTTCTTCTCAAAAAATCTGACAAAAGCATCACTTGCCAGTATTGGCTCACATATAGGCGGGAAAGATCATGCTACTGTACTGCATGCATGTAAAACAGTAAACAATTTAATTGACACTGATAAGCATTTCAGGAACCAGATCAATGAAATAGAAAAGAAACTTAAAGTATGAAATGAAAAAAAAATCTTTAATAGAAAATTTTTTCACAATATACGGGAACAGGAATAATCAGCCTGTTCTTTTTTTCTCTCCCGGAAGAGTAAACCTCATAGGTGAACATACTGATTACAACGGGGGTTTTGTCTTCCCATGTGCTTTGAATTTCGGCACCTATCTCGCAATCAGGAAAACTGATGACAATAAACTAAAATTCCATACTATTAACTTTGACAGAAATGAAACGATTGACGTATCGTCTTCATACATCAGCTCTGAAAAAAAATGGGTGAATTATCCGCTGGGTGTTGTGAACGAATTTGCCAGGAATAATATCAGGATCACCGGTCTTGAATTTCTGTTCTCGGGTGATGTTCCAAATAACGCGGGTCTCTCCTCTTCAGCATCCATCGAAATGGTAACAGCTGTAGCACTGAATGATCTTTTCAAATCCGGACTACCACTTATTGATCTGGTAAAGATGTCACAAAGGGCTGAGAATAAATTTGTAGGTATGAACTGTGGAATAATGGATCAGTTTGCTGTCGGATTTGGCAAAGAAGATCATGCAATATTTCTGAATTGTGACACCCTGATTTATGAGTACGTACCTTTAAAACTCAAAGACCATTCACTTATAATTGCAAATACAAACAAGAAAAGAGGACTGACAGATTCCAAGTATAACGAAAGGGTTGCCGAATGTAAAAAGGCTGTCGAACTACTCCAGCCGTATAAGAAAATTAGCAACCTGAGTGAACTTAATTCATCAGAGATCGATCTGCTTAATAAATATATTGAAGATCCGGTGGTAATAAGAAGAGCCAGACACATCATTTCCGAGAATGGAAGAACAAAAGAGGCAGTCAGAGTCCTGCGTAAAAACAATATTCAGCAGTTTGGAGAACTGATGAATCAGTCGCACGATTCATTGAAAAACGATTATGAGGTTACAGGTTTTGAGCTTGATACTCTGGTATATGAAGCAAGAAAACAGCCAGGAGTTGCCGGAACACGAATGACAGGTGCAGGATTTGGAGGATGCACAGTAAGTATAGTTGAAAAGAAATATTCCGAAAGTTTCATCAAGAAACTGGGAAAGGCGTATTCTGAAATAACAGGGCTCGTGGCCGATTTTTATTTGCCTGAAATTGGTGACGGAGCAAGGAAGATGGGGTGACTAGTATTTCGGATTTCGGATTTCAGATTTCAGATTGGCTTCAACGGGCTCGCCTGCGGATCGGTTGCGGATTTCTGCCATGTATAGATATTATTAAGTGAATTTCAAACTTCTGTCTACTATCACCTAGCATCCAGCACCAAGCCTTCCTTTTTGTCTTCGGACTTCCGTCTTCTGTCTTTATATATAAGCTCATACATGAACATTGAGAATTACTATGATTTTTATTTTAGACAAATTTGTTGTATTTTAGATGTCGGCTAAATACATATAAATATTGTAATGTTTAAGACGTTCAATATATCGAAACTTCTAATGATTCTGGCTATTTTTCTGATCGTTGATTTAACAGGGTGTGCAGGTTCTAAAAAGAGTTCCTATTTTGCAAAGAAAAGCCAGACATCCAGGGTAAACGCATCAATGTTAGGAAGAAACAGGTATTATTTTTCCACAAACTACCAGAAGAAGCTAAAGAAGACCTTCAAAAAATAATTTTTCAGATCTGACTTTAAATTGTCAGAGTCAATCCATCATATGCAAGCATTATTCCTGGCTCCAATTCGTCAGAAACTTCTTTATGCCTTCCCATCTGATGTCCGATATGAGTTATATAGGCCTTTCGGGGAGAAACTTTACGAATATGTTCAACCGCTTCACTCAGTGTGAAGTGAGAAGAATGTTTTTGTTTCCTTAATGCATTAATGACCAAATACTTAACTCCAATGAGTTTTTCCATACTAGCTTCCGGAATATAATCGGCATCTGTAATATATGCAAATGAACCAATCCTGAAACCATATATATCAAGTTCTTTGTGTTTGACCCTTATTGGAATTAATCTCAGACCCTTGATTTCGAATTCATCAGGTGGAATATTATTAAGTCTCATTCTGGGAATGCCGGCATACCTGTTGTCAAAGACATATTTGTATTCCCTCTTAACAGCCTCCTGAACAGATGGTTCTGCATAAATATCTATTGCGTCCTGACTTTTGAAGTTAAATGCCCTCACATCATCCATTCCTGCAATGTGGTCCTTATGCTCATGGGTAAGTACTATTGCATCAAGTTTTATAACATGTTCTTTCAGCATCTGCTGTCTGAAATCAGGACCAGCGTCAAAGACAATGGTTACATAATCTGTCTGAACCATAAGTGAGGTTCGCAGCCTCTTGTCTTTAGGGTCCTCTGAGGTGCAAGTGTGACATTCACATGCAATTACAGGAACACCCTGTGAAGTACCGGTACCTAGGAATGTAATTTTCAAACTTTGCTGTTATTTTTAACAAACCTAATTTAAAAATTAGTAATTGACAAGATGTAGAAGTCAATTGTTCTGTGTAACAAAGATGTTTTAGTTATATTTGAATAGCAAATATTTCTTGCATGCAGGGCAGCATTTTTCTTATACCGGTTACGCTGGGAAGCAATAATTTCAGAAATGTATTGCCAGATCAGGTAATAACTCTGACAATCAGGCTCAGATATTTTGTTGTTGAGGATACCAGAAGTGCAAGAAGGCATCTGAGGATGCTTGATAAAACCTTCCCGATCGATCAATCAGTATTTTTCGAATTAAATGAACATACTTCTGAATCAGAAGTTGAATCTTTTCTCGAACCCATCTTCAGTGGACATGATGTTGGTATATTAAGTGAGGCAGGACTTCCATGTATCGCCGATCCCGGGAATAATCTTGTCGCTGCAGCACAAAGGAAAAATGTAAAGGTAATACCCTTATCAGGTCCTTCATCAATTATTCTTGCACTTATTTCCTCCGGAATGAACGGGCAGAATTTTACATTCAACGGTTATCTTCCTGTAAAGCAAAATCAGCTGGTCGTGTCACTGAAGGAGATCGAGAGGAGATCTAAGAAAGGTGAAACACAGATATTTATGGAAACACCTTATAGAGCGAAGAAGACACTTGATACTATCCTATCTGTTTGTAACCCAGACACCAGACTATGTATTGCTACCGATGTAACTCTCCCTGGTGAAGCTATCATAACAAAAAAAATAGAAAACTGGAGAAAAAACAAACCTCAGATCGATGACAGGCTTGTAGTATTCGTTTTACAGGCATAATTCCTGCGCGAACTGAGCTACAAGCTTCTAATCATCTAATTCACAAGTTTTTATGACCAAAACTATAGCTGCGAAGTAATATATTTATACAAATATTATACGCCATTCGCTTTGAAAAACAACTTTTTCTTATTATAGCCAGGCAGATATCCAGCTAGTCAATTGCTAATTATTATATGGTATATAATAACAGATCGTGGTGGAATTGATTTACTGTCTCCCAGAAGACCATACGCCAGAAATGGAGGCAGGATGAATATTGCTTCTCCACCAGGTCGAAGCATTCGTAATCCTTCGTTCAGCCCTGATTCAAGTTCACTCTTTCCGATAATACATTCTTTTGGTCCCAGCTTCCTCGAATTATAACATTCTGTGCCGTCAAGAAGAGAACAGATATAGTCAAATTTAACTTTATCATTGTGTGAATAAAGCTTTCCGGTACCCTCATTTATAATATAATACCAAAGACCTGATTGTGTTTCTTTTGCTGGTATCTTTTTTCTTCCTATGTAACTTTGGATCTTTTCCCGGTCTTTCTGAACCAGATAATTATTCATATCTGCAAGTTCCTCTTTACCAGGTTTTACCAGGGAAGACTTTTTTTCTGCTGTATTCCTGCAGGAATCGAGGCAGAGGCAAGTAAGCAGAATTAAAACAACTCCTCCTTTCATTTCATTTATCGGGCTCAGATTCTTTTGGGTAATCTGTCATCAGGACCTTCCTGAAATATTCAATTGTATTCTCAAGAGTATCGTAATGATCACCTCCGGCAGCGTTCAGGTGTCCTCCCCCATTAAAATGCTTTTTAGCAAAGTCGTTTACAGAGAAACGTCCTTTCGACCTGAACGACAACTTTACAAACCCCTCCTTTTCGACAAAAAGTGCTGTAAAAACAATGCCTTTGATTGACAATGGCATATTTACAAAACCTTCAGTATCACCCTTTTTATAATTATATTGGGCAAGATCAGCTTTTGTCAGGTAGATATAGGCTGTTTTGTATTCAGGTAAAACTACCATGCGATTATCAAGTGCAAGACCTCTCAATCTTAATCTGTCGCTCGAGAAATTATTGTAAACAAGGTTAAATATCCTGTCCCGTTCAATTCCAAAATCGAACATTTCAGCCAGAATCCGGAAAGTATTTCCGGAATAGGCGCCATGTTCAAAGTTTCCTGTATCAGTTATGATACCGACATAAATTGCTTCAGCAAATGGCTTGTACATATATTTCTCACCATTCATTTCCTGAACAACCTCATAGATAAGCTCTGAAGTAGATGATTTAGAAATGTCTAAAATAGATAAATCGACGAAATCCTGAGCATCGAGATGATGATCTATGATTACCTTTTTCGCCTTTGAGTCAAGGACAAACTTTTCGGCTTCGCCAAGTCGATCAGAGTGATTAAAATCGAACATGACAATCAAATCGGCATCCTGGATCAGTTTGCGGCATTTCTTCCGGTCATTGACATAAATATTTATCATTTCTGCACCATCCATCCATTTAAGAAACTCCTGAAGGTTATTTGGAGACATCATTCCGGCCTTGATGCCTTTTGAATAAAGATAATGGTAAAATGCAAGCAATGAGCCGATTGCATCACCATCTGGATTGATGTGACATATGCCTAAGATATTGGTGGAATGGAATAAAAGTTTCGATAATTCTTTCGTATATTTGGCTCGTTCTGTCACTTTTTGAGAATTTGAAGAACGTTAAAGATAAAAAATATTCCTGAAGAGTAAATCCAGGTACTTTAAAACGGAAGATATATGAATAATGGCTTTACTTTCGCAATAATAAAACCAAATGCGGTCAGAACCGGGAAAACAGGCCCAATTCTTGCAATGATCAATGAAGGCGGTTTTGAAATTACCGCCATGAGAATGGTAAGGCTTACCAAACTTCAGGCTGAATCCTTTTACAACGTTCATAAAGGGAAACCTTTTTTTGAAGGACTGATAGATTTTATGACATCAGGACCAGTTGTGGTGATGATACTTAAGCATGAAAATGCGGTTGAAGAATTCCGGAAAATAATCGGTTCGACTGATCCGGCCAAAGCAGAACCAGGAACAATTCGAAAAACATTTGGAGTTTCTGTGCAAATGAATGCTGTCCATGGTTCAGATAGTCCTGAAAATGCAGCTTCAGAGGCTTCTTTCTTTTTCTCTGGCTTTGAGAGATTTCATTCGTAATTTTTTGTACAATAACTATTAAACCAGCCTTATCCAACTACAGGCATAATTCATACTGGAATATGTTAAAACTTTCATGAATTGGTTTGAACAATTCTGTTAGCTTCACGTTAAAGGTTGTGATTTTTATATTTAAATTATGTCATCAATTCATCGCGCTGATTTTTCCGATAAAAAAATTCTTGAAAAATTCTCTTCTGCTTTTACGCTTTCTGACATGGAGATTTTCATTTTTCCTGAACTTTTTTATCCACTTGTCCTTGCAAATATAATTTCTCCCGTTATCTGGGAATGGAGAAATGATCCATGGTTCAAGGATATCGAGAAAAAAAGTTTCACCTACAAATCAAACAGGATCAAGCAGTTCATAATACAGAATTATGTTTTCAACCTTGATCTGTCAACATGGGGCTTAACAACAAAAACAAAGGAAATTCAACGTTTCAGTGACTTCTTTGATATGGAAATGCTAAGGCAGTCGAATGCATTATTCGGCTATGAGGGTGATAAATATTATTTTGATATAGATATCCGCAAACATTTCGGTCTTGACAAATATGACTCTGAGGTAATTCCTTACTGGAAAACTGAAACGATTGAAGCGATGACGGCTTTCAGGTTCAAGGATAGTTTTACTACCGGCGCAGGTGAATGTGTTTCATTATCATCACTATATGCAGCCGCAATGTTCATAATCGGCAGAATACCACTGGAAAAAATATTTCTCATCGCAACTCCGCTTCATTCTCAGAATTTTATTATTGAAAAAGAAGGTCTTCTGACCAATAACAGGAGAATTGTAACAAAGAATATGTGGTTCAACGGTACATCCTTGTCGGCAAAGGCAAGAAGAGCACTTGAGAACGAGAAGGTCACAATAGTTTCACATATCTCAGGATATATTCATACTCTGTATGAAAATGCTTCAATTGATAAGAAATCATACGAACTCTTCTCAAAACATTTACGGGAATTTCTTATAACAAACCTGACTAGTCAGATTTTTATAAATTTTCTTCGCTTCAAATCCAGGTACAAATCATTGTTCCAGTTCAAGTGTGAATGTGCAGGGGTGAACAGGTATATTCCGCTGGAAAAAGTTTTTGAATATGAACACAATAGCAAGTTTAACTTTTCTGAGGAAACAAGAGAACAGCTAATTAAGGAAATTGAAGGTGATGAATTTCACCTGAGTCCTCTGCAAGGCAAGATTATTATTAATGAAGTTGAAACCATGCTCGACGGATATAAGGAGAAAGACCTTGATTATATTGAAGATGAGTTCTACAGGGTCTTCACATATGAACCGGCTGTCGTGATCCATGAGATGTTCAATGAGATTCGTGAATTCATACAGACTGAACCAAGAATTCCTGATCCAGCCAAACAATATATCAAAACAGATCATCCCGAAATTAGTGTTGATCAGACACGAAAAGAAATAGCTGACTCAATCTTCAGGATGGCAAATCATTCTGAACTTTGTCTGCTCACACTTTATGTTCACCGGGAAATGGAGAAAATTGACTGGCTGCCTTTCATAAAAGCATGTTTTGAAAGAAATCCGGTTTCATTCCAGGAACTGAAAGGAAAATCACTTAAAGAAGTTTTCAACATTATTAACGGTCTTGATAATAGTTCAATTTACGATGGGAACAGGCTTGCACTTCCTGATGAAGTCTGGAATTTCAAAAGAGGCGACGGAATTGAAAAAGCATTACTGTTTGGAGATTATATTATCAATATGCAAGAACCTGCCAAAATATCAATACATATAGAAGGCTCTAATGTAATACTCAGTTACTCAGGCATCTCATATAAATTCAGATCGGGCAAAAATCTGAAAAAACAAATCGAGGTGGATGGATCTGTTTATAATATTTCCTGATTATCATTTCAGGACAATTTCCTTAACAACTTCTTCTCCTGCCCTGCTGTTGATTTTTTCCCTGATTGCCTCGCGCAGCATAAGCAATTCGTTTCTTACCACTGAAGAATTCAGCTGGACAAACAGTATCTTATCTTTTATATAGATTTTTAAAGTTCTGGAAGAGATTGCTTTTCCAACGATTGTTTCCCAGGAGTTTATAACATCAAGTTCCCTTAGCTTTGGAGCGAGTTGCATTTCCTTTATGAAGTCTTCCATAGCTTCAGCAAGTGATATAGTTTTGCTTCGTCGCATCTGGTCAGAATTTATTTTTTTCTTCAACAATACCGGAGTCTCCTATTCTGAAAATTTTATAGTCAGAATCGATCCTCGTCAGAATATCCTGCAGTCTGTTTTGATGTGTATCAGTAATAAAGATCTGTCCGAACCGGTGGTTACCGACAAGACGGATAATCTTCTCAACCCTTTCAGCATCAAATTTGTCGAAAATATCATCAAGAAGTAAGATTGGTGAAAACCCTGCTTTCCTTTTGATGTAATCAAATTTAGCCAGCTTTAGAGCTACCAGATAGGATTTTTGTTGTCCCTGAGACCCAAGAAGCTTTACTGGATGATCATCCATTTCAAGGATGAGATCGTCCTTATGTATCCCAACAGTCGAGTATTCAAGTATGCGATCTTTCTCAATGGCATTTTCAAGAATTTCATAAAAACTACCCTCCTTGAGATGCGACCGGTAATCCAGCTTAACAATCTCTTTGCTTCCGGAAATAAATGAATAATACTCGTTGAATACAGGAATAAGCTCATTTACCAGAATATCTCTTTCGTTATAGATAATCGTACCATATTTTACCATCTGAAGATTCCAGGCTGTAAGAGTATCAGAATCAAAGTTCCCTGAAATCCTGAAATCTTTCAACTGCTTGTTTCTCTGCTGCACTACCTTATTGTATTTAAGGACTGAATCAAGGTAACCTGAATCATACTGGCTGATAATTTTATTCAGGAATTTCCTCCTGATCTCACTACCTTCAGTTATCAGAGCACTGTCGGCAGGGGAAATCATAACTACCGGATATTTACCAATGTGATCACTCAGCTTCTGATATTCCTTCCCGTTTCGCCTGAGAACTTTTTGTTTCTGTTTGTGAAATGAACAGAATATATTATTCTCTTCATCTTCCTTTACAAAATTACCCTGCAGGATAAAGTATTCTTCACCATGTTTTACATTTATGCTGTCGATATTATTGAAGAAGCTCTTGGTTAATGAAAGGTAATGAATGGCATCAAGGATGTTGGTTTTTCCGACACCATTATTCCCGACAAAGCAGTTTATTTTAGGAGAAAACTCAAGATCTGCCTGATCGTAATTTTTGAAAAATGTAAGTGATAACTTTTTAAGATACATTTGAATACCGGTAAAAATTGAAGAATATTCCAGCTGTAAAGTTAAAAAAAGAATCCCATCTAAAGCTATTACTTCTTATTAATATGATTTTCAGATAAATACCTTCAATAGTTATTATTATCCTTTTTTCTGTCAATTGTTTCATAATAATTCGAAAAAAATTACTTTTGCGGAGTAAAATTTTTAAGCATACATAGTTTAGATTAAGATGGCAAAGAAAATTAGAGATGAGAATCCTCAGGGCCTTAAGAATGTTGAAGAAACATTAACAAGAACCGAGCAGTACCTTGAAGAGAATTACAAATTGCTTTTATGGGTTCTTGGGGTAATAGTTGTTCTGGTCGGTATTTTCTGGCTTGGAAGATATTGGGTTGGGAAAAAGAACGAAGAAGCTCAGACACAGATGTACCAGGCACAGAAATGGCTTGAGATGGATTCGCTGAAGCTTGCGTTAAACGGCGATGGGAACTATCTGGGCTTTATTGACATAGCCAAGAACTACAAGCTCACCAAATCAGGTAATCTCGCCAAATACTGTGCAGGGATATGCTACCTGCACCTTGGAGAATATCAGAATGCAATAGATTATCTTAGCAAGTATTCAAAAAAGGATAAATTAATAGGTTCTGTAGCTACAGGTGCCATGGGTGATGCCTATGCTGAATTAGGAGACCTCGATAAAGGAATCGCCAGGTATATAGAAGCCGCCGATGAAGCAAATAATTCATTTAACACTCCTTTGTTCCTGATGAAAGCCGGACAGATCCTTGAGATGCAGAAAAAATATGCCGATGCCCTGAAATTATATGAAAGGATACAAAAAGAGTATCCTGAAAGCAATGAGGGTACCTCAATAGAAAAATATATTGCCAGGATTAAACTGCTTGAAAAGTAGGAACTTTTAACCTGAAATAGTAAATTTCTTGCGCATCGGTTAGTAATAGCAGATGCGTTTTTATTTTAAAATATTCAAACAATGCCTACAAAAAATCTATCAGATCACGATCCAGAGAGGGTTCCTTCTGCAGAAAATATGAGATTCGGCGTAATAGTCTCCGAATGGAACCACGAAATAACATCCAGGCTTTTAGAGGGTGCTGTGTCTACTTTAAAAAAATATGGTGCAGCTGAAAATGATATAATTATAAATCATGTACCAGGAAGCTTTGAACTTCCTCTAGGGGCTCAGTTTATTGCTGAGTATGATGATGTAGATGCGGTAATCTGTCTTGGTTGTGTTATTCAGGGAGAAACACCACATTTCACCTATATATGTCAGGGTGTTACTCAGGGCATAATGCAGCTTAACCTTGAATACAATATTCCCTTTATATTCGGAGTTCTGACAACTGATAACCAGCAGCAGGCTGTTGACCGTGCAGGTGGCAAACTTGGAAATAAAGGCGATGAAGCAGCTATTACTGCAATTAAGATGGCTGCATTACAGCGTATTATGGAGAAGTAGATTTTAACGGAGAACTTTGCGGACAAATGCAACAGTAAAGTATGACATCATAAAAACACCCATAAAACCTTCAAGTCCGGAAACTATTCTGCTGGCTCCGACAGGGTAAACATCACCATAACCTATTGTAAAAAAAGTTACTGCACTATGGTAAAAAGATTGGATGAATGGAGAAAGATGATCAGATGCATCGACTCCAGATACTGTTTTTCCGAACCCCGATAAATGTACGAGAAAATATGTAGAACCGAAAAACAGCCAGAAAATGACAACACTTATTAAAACTCTCCCCGGGGAGGTAGCATAAAGCCCAATTTTGTCAAAAACCAGCCATTTGAAACCGTATGCAGGCCAGGCAGTAATCCTTGCCCATTTATTTCCGCTAATTGAATCATTCATGTCGGCTTTTGCCTCAAACCTCTTGAACATTACATAAGCTTCGTCTTCATCATCATACTTTCCTGTGCCACTGAAGTTTGTCTTCAGTATTCTGAATTGTTCGGCTTTTTGTCGTATGGTGGTAGTTTCTTTCTGGTTTATAATCATCTCCTTACAGCAATTAAGCTTCCAGTCGATATACATCTTACCAATGAGCCGCATACCGGACATGTCAAGTACATCAATATTTATCCTGAAATCATAAGGTTCAAGGTCGACTATGTCGCGAACAATTGTATCAGAAATATCAAGAAGCTCAGCACGCGCCAGCCGGAGATCAACGTAATGATCGAGATGGCAAGATTTGAGGCTCAGTACTTTGAAATGAGAATTATTGAAGGTAATGTCGCCATTACCGAATTCTGTCTTTTCAAAATTTATTTCAGCATTGACCATCTCCAGCAGGTTGAAATTTTTAGGACCAGAGCCCATCTCAGCCTTTTTGAACTGTATTTTGCCTGATTTGCAGGAAGCCCCTTCAAAATTCACATCACCGTTTCCAAAGACTGAACGGTTAAAGTTTATTCTTCCAGATCCAAAATCAACAGCTCTGAAGTCAACCCTGCTGTGACCGAATTCCGCTCTTTCAAAAGTTACCTCACAATCACCAAAGGCAGAATAATGAAAATCGACTTTCCCTCCTCCTATTCTGGTGACCTTAAAGTTGAATTTGCCATCACCAAACTGAGTATTGATGAATAACAGTTCACCATTGTTGAACTCTGTGTTGGCGAAGCTGATCTCTCCATCACCGAACTTCAGATCCTGAAAATCTTTTATGCCATCATGTACAACAGCATTTTTAAACAGAAAATCACCATCGCCGAAAACTGAACCAGCAAATTCCAGGTTTCCATCCCGGAAAAGTGTATTTGAAAATATTGTGTCACCATTACCGAAATTGGCTCCATTAAATAATACCTTACCCTTTGCAAAATGAGTCCCGTCAAAATTAACTTCGTCATCCGAAAACAAAGCATGACTGAAATCTGTGCTATGTTTTGCCTCGAAAAAGGCATTCTTAGCAGAAAATTTTTTCAACTGAACAAACTCCTTCTTTTCCAGAGAGTTATGTCGTCTGTAAGTTGCCAGGGAAAACTCATTCAAATAGAAGTTGTCAAAATTAAGGTCAGCTCCTTCTTTGATCATTCTGTATACTTCTGACATCTCTATAGCCCCTAATAATTCTGAACCGATCTCCTCTCCATCCAGTCCATATAGAGACACAATAGCGGTACGGGGACAAGTTCTCCCGTCATCTGAAATGAATTTTACATTTTTTATTTCAACCTTGTAATTTGAATAACTGGTAGTCATCTCTTCAACTTATATTCAATACCAAATTAGAAAAAATTTGACAAATAGCAATTGATTCATTTTCTCTGACAAAGTCCTGCATATGGGCATAATGAGCATTTTCTTATGTTTTCTGTCATCTTAAAGGGTCTCTCTTCTGAGAAAATATCTGATATCACCATTTCCAGGGATGTATCAAACAATTGTCTTACAATATCAAAATCCTCCAGAATCAATTGTTCTCCATTAATTGATCTTATTGAAAGAGTGTCCCTGAAATCTTCATTATACATACCTCTTACCGGGTAAATTGCAGGATGAATAATTTTATCAGGGTTTTCTGATTTAAAAATGCTGCAGTACATCAGGAGTTGAAACCATGCCTCATTGCGGTCTTTCCGACTGGTATCAAACAATGATTCAACAGATGGTATCTGCATTTCAATCCTGCCAGTCTTGTAATCCGTAATTCTCAATCTTTCCCTGGTCCTGTCGAGTCTGTCAATAAATCCTCCGATACGGACATTATTACTTTTCCCATCCAGAGCGAACGCCATTTTTGTAGAAATCCAATATTCCATTTCGAAAATTGTCAATGGGGTAAGCCTCGAATCAAGGTTCAGGATAAGTTTAAGGTAGGATTTCAGAATATTTCTGATAATAAGGTCATTTCCCCTGAGTACAGTATTCCTGTTGTTATATAGTTTATCATTAACAGATTCAGTGATAATCGTATTAAGGTATAAATCATTCTTAAGTAATGATTCAAAAAATATTTTATCAAGTTCTTTACCTTTATAAGGGGAGTAGATCTTTTCCATACAAAGGTGAAGCAACTCACCGAACACTCTTGAATCTACTTCCGAAGTGGATATTTTTTCCTTTATCCCACAAACATAACTGTAGTAGAATTTCATTGTGCATGTCAGCCAGGTATTAACTGCGCTGGGTGAAAGTATTTTGCCAGTTTCCGCTAAATATTTTGTAGCAAGCATAGCTGAATGTTCCTGAGTCCTCTGAATTTCTTCAGGCACCTGAGCAGAGGCAATGATTTCAAACCTGTGAGTACTCCTGACCGGTGGTTTTTCACTGTACTCCAGCTGAAGAAGAAGCCTGCTCATTTCTCCAGTACGCAATCCTTCAGCACTTGAGTTATAAAGCAGAACAATATTCTTTGCCCGCTGCAATAGCCTGTAGAAATAATATGAATAAATGGAATCCTGGTGACGGATTGTTGGGAGTCCAAAGGCTTCTCTCAGACTGAGGGGGATAAAAGATCCCGAGGCTGAGGCACGCGGAAGTATACCTTCATTTACCGAAAGGATAATAAGGTTCGTGAAATCAAGCGATCGGGTTTCAAGGAGGCCCATTATCTGTATACCATTGAGTGGTTCACCTGTAAATGGTATTGACAGTCCGCGTAATATCTTATCCAATAGCCGCTTATAGGTAATAACTGATATTTCAGGATTCCCCTTTCGGAGCAATGCTTCAAGCCTGTTGATTGTGGTGATTACTCTGAAGATAAACTCATTCCTGATACTCATACCATTCACAGAGTTAGTGTTATCTTCATCCTTTTCAGAAAGAATGTAAAGACTTTCAAGTATTTCTTTGAGGTAAACAGACAACTGGGTTGAAGATGAAACTCTTCTAAAAATATCAGTATACAGTTTTTTTTCTGAGAAGAAAGTAGAAGAAATCCAGTGATCTGCTGGTCCTGTCATCTCCAGGATTCCAGGATCTGAATTATTTTCTGGTCCCGCAAAAAAACTATTGGAAAGAACCTTGAGTACAGAATCCTTATTGAACTGAATCTCTCCATTCGTAGCTGTTCTTGTGGTTGATTGCAATTCCATCAGATCTCTGACAAGGCTGTAAACGGGACTGAATTTCAAAGGGTACCCCATTGTTATATTCACATCTTCAACCTTATGTGGAATACTTGTAAGCATCGGAAGAATAAGATTTTCGTCAGCCAGAACAATTGCAGTATGATGTGGCTTTTCTTTATCCGGATTATAATAGCCCTCAATAAGTTCCGAAGCCAATTTTACCTGGGCATTGTCAGATGAACAATCTATGATCCTGATTTCCGATTTGTTATTGTTCCTGAAAAATTCAGATTTATTATTCCAATCGGAAGGCATATCGTTACCAAATCTTTTAAGGTTATCCCTGATAAAAAATCCTGCAGAATGGTGTGTGTTCTCTGACGTATAAAATTCATCATAATCCCAATAGAACTTCGCATACCCCTTATTGCGCAAGTACAGCATTAACTCTAACTCACATGCATTCAGAGCATTAAATCCTATGAAATGAATGTTCTGCCAACGAACTTCCAGGTTTTCATTTTTTAAACACTTCCCTGCAATTTCCCTGTAGATCATTCCCTCGTAGCCATAACCTGATAAGTCAAGGGCACTTCTGAATTTATTGTATAATGGCAGGAGAACTGACCAGATCTCCATGAAAGAGTTTTTTTGATCAGTCGCTGATTCCGGATTGAAATTTACCCAGAACTTTCTTATGATCTTTATCTGCTCTTCGGTGAGGCTTCCGAATTTTGTTTCTATATCTTTAATATCCTCAATGTTGGTGAACAGTTTCACATGATCAACAAGATATTTGTCAACATCATCGAAGTCATTTATAATCATCTCACCCCAGAAGAAAAAATCATCGATTGTTCCTGCCTTCGGATTCAGCTCAACATAAGCTTTGTAAAGTTCGAAGACGAGAATCTCGCTTTCAGCAAGATGGCGTAGAGATAAGGACTGAAATAATTCGTTGATCGTTTTAATCCCTGGAGACCATATTGGTTTCCCGGCTATCTCACCAAGGTATTTAAGAAAATAAAGACCCGCCCGTCTGTTTGGAAATACCAGACAATGCCTGTTCAGTTCTTCACCAAACTCGGCGTATAAATGTTGTGCTATCTTTTCCAGAAAGTAGGTCATTGAAGTCTAATATATTGTTTAAGAGTTAAACGGTACGATGGTGCAACGGTAAAATGGTCCGGCGGTTCGAAGGTAAGATGGTCAGTTAGTAGATGTTGTAAACCACTGATAATTTCCCTTAAACATTGAACTTTGAACATTGAACTTTGAACTGATTCTTTTTAACCTTAAACTTTTTACTTTTTACTTTTTACTTTTGTCTTATACAATCTTCCCTGCCATGTGTTTCTTCTTTCGAGCTCTTTTTCAATATGCCGTACAATTTCGTCAGTCCGTTTCCTGTTCCACCGTTGCTCCAGGAGGTACTCCGGAGGTGCTTCTCCTGTGAATCTTTCAACTACGATTGCAGGATTGAACTTTTCAAGAAATCCGACAAAGAAATCTATATAATCCTCATAAGAAAACAAATTAAAATCTTCTGGTCGTGCCAGAAAGTCCTTTTCCATCCTTGTTCCCTTGATAATCTGCAACTGATGAAATTTAACAGTATTCAGTGGCAAATCAGAAATTATATCAGCCTCATTCATCAT
>JAHEYW010000194.1 GCA_023251395.1 Bacteroidales bacterium | reverse complement strand
ATGCACCTCTCTGGTTCTTCTGGTCCATTCAGAAATACCTTGAGGCCGGAGGAAAAGACTGCTGGGAAAGATATGGAGAGGCTGCAAAATCAATAATCAGGGCCTTCAGTAAAGGTACTGCCTTTAATATCCATATGCGTGAAAATGGACTTATTTATGCTGATGCACCCGGAAAGGCACTTACGTGGATGGATGCAGTCGTTCTAGGCGATCCGGTAACACCAAGGAATGGTTATGCAGTCGAAATTAATGCTTTGTGGTATAACGCATTAAGCTTTTCCCTGGAGATGTCAAGGAAGTCGCGTGACAAGGAATTCGTAAAAGAGATTGAATTATTACCCGATCTGGTGAAGAAATCCTTCAATGAAATATTCTGGAATACTAAAGCCGGATACCTTGCAGATTACGTGAATGATACGGAAGGTCAGAATATGTTCGTCAGACCTAATATGGTTATTGCTGTATCCCTTCCATTTTCAATGCTTGATTGCGAACAGATGAAAAAAGTTCTTGATGCTGCAGATAAAGAGCTGGTTACAACCAGGGGTTTAAGAACACTCTCCCCGGGGAATAGTTTATATAAGGGTGTTTGCCAGGGTTCACAGGAGGAACGGGATAGTGCATATCATCAGGGTACAGTCTGGCCATGGCTCCTGGGACCTTTCTGTGAAGGATGGCTGAGGATATATGGCAAGCAGGGTGTAAATAAAGTAAGAAAACTTATTTACGGATTTGAAGAGGTGATGAGTGAACATGGTGTAAGCACAATTTCAGAAATATATGATGGTGATCCTCCTCATGCACCCCGCGGCGCTATTTCCCAGGCCTGGAGCGTGGGCGAAATATTGAGGATTATTGATTTACTCGAAACAAAATATCCAGGAATCTTAAATGGTTAGCGTATGCGTGTGTTGATGTTTGGCTGGGAATTTCCTCCACATATTTCAGGTGGTCTTGGGACAGCAAGTTATGGCCTTACCAAAGGCATGGCTGCCCTTAATGATATGGAGGTGATTTTCGTTGTTCCCAAAGC
Source organism: Bacteroidales bacterium (assembly GCA_023251395.1). Taxonomy (GTDB): domain Bacteria; phylum Bacteroidota; class Bacteroidia; order Bacteroidales; family VadinHA17; genus LD21. Next base: position 5,854 of record JAHEYW010000194.1, on the reverse strand, counting down.
CTGGGGAGATGAGGATCAGTCATCGGTCAGACTGATTGGTGCAAACAAAATACCAGTTGCGTTCCGGCAGATTCGTTACGAAGGATATAAAAAGCAATTTGAGAAAATAGAGGTGGGGTCCATGATTGTTCCCTATACCGACCCTGAAGAATTCTGGAGGCTAACCCGTTCAGAAATATCTGGTTACAGGACCTTTGTTCAGACTAATGATGAGGGGACGGTTGATTTTTCAGGTAAATACGGCATTAACCTTATGGAAGAGATACATAAGTATGCTGTGGTTGCAGCTGTAATTGCCGAGGATAATGAGTTTGATGTGATTCATGCCCACGACTGGCTTGCTTATCCTGCCGGAATTGCAGCAATGCAGGCTTCCGGAAAACCATTGGTCATTCACGTTCATGCAACTGATTTTGACAGGAGCGGAGGCAATGTGAACCCCGATGTCTATAATATTGAAAAAAGCGGAATGGATGCTGCTTCCAAAATAATAACGGTGAGTAATCTTACAAGAGAAATAGTAATAAACAAATACCATATTAATCCTTCAAAAGTTGAAACAGTCTACAATGCCGTTGAACCAGTAAATATTGCGGAAGATGTTCGTGATATAAAATGTTTCGATGAGAAAGTTGTGACATTCCTCGGAAGGATCACATTGCAGAAGGGTCCGGAATATTTTATTGAAGCAGCCAACAAAGTTTTAAAAGTCATGACGAATGTAAGATTTGTTATGGCTGGCTCAGGCGATATGATGGAAAGAATGATTAAAAGAGCTGCTTCTCTGAGAATTACTGATCGTTTCCATTTTACCGGCTTCCTCAGGGGAAGGGACGTATTTACCATGCTTTCCATGAGTGATGTGTATATAATGCCTTCCGTTTCAGAGCCATTTGGAATCTCTCCTTTAGAGGCCATGCAGTCGAATGTGCCGGTTATAATCAGCAAACAATCTGGTGTTGCAGAGATACTTACCCATGCCGTAAAGGTTGATTTCTGGGATATTGATGCAATGGCAGACGCTATTTATGGAATACTAACATATCCTGCTCTTTCCCAGATGTTTATAAGAAACGGAAAAGAGGAGGTGATAAAGCTTAAATGGGATAACTCGGCAATGCATGTCAGGGATATCTATTATGAGATTGTTTCAGAACATTAGATTTTGGTTATGAGCGCATCACAAAAAAAGGCCATCTGCCTGTATTTCCAGGTACATCAGCCATTCCGTCTCAAAAGATACAGATTTTTTGATCTGGGTCATGATCATTATTATTATGATGATTTCACCAATGAATCCATAATGAGAAAAGTTGCTGAAAGATGTTACCTGCCGGCAAATAAGCTCATACTCGATCTTCTGATTAAATACAAAGGGAAATTCAGGATCACATTTTCAATTACAGGAATGGTGATCGACCAGTTCAGACTCTATGCGCCGGAAGTCCTGGAATCATTCAAAAAACTCGCAGAAACAGGCATGGTGGAATTCCTTGCTGAGACAAATTCTCATTCACTTGTCTCACTGTTCAGCAAGGATGAATTTGTACGGCAGGTCACAGATCATAAAGAAATGATAAAACAACATCTGGGTTATGAACCAGTCTCATTCCGGAATACTGAAATGATATACTCAGATAAAATAGGCTCCTGGGTAGCAGATATGGGATTCAAAGCAGTACTTACTGAAGGCGCAAAACATGTGCTGGGCTGGAAAAGTCCAAACTATCTTTATTGCAATGCACTCAACCCAAGATTAAAGGTCCTTCTTCGAAATTTTGTTCTAAGTGATGATATCGCCTTCAGATTCTCAAACAAATCCTGGAACGAATGGCCACTTACAACCGACAAATATATTTCATGGATAAATAAGCTTGCACCAAAGAGTGAGCTTCTGAATATTTTCATAGATTATGAGACATTCGGTGAACATAATAGCAAGGAAACAGGTATTTTTGATTTTCTCGCGCATTTGCCTGGGGCTGTCCTGAAAAAGACTCCTTTCAAATTTATGACCCCCTCAGAAATTGCAGATGAACTGCAACCTGTTTCAGCAATAAGTGTTCCGACGCCTATCTCCTGGGCAGATGAGGAAAGAGATATAACAGCCTGGCTGGGAAATGATCTTCAGAATGCTGCATTCGAGAAATTGTATTTTCTTACAGATAAAGTCAATTCGTGCAAGTATGAACTGATAAAAAAAGACTGGAATTATCTTCAGTCTAGTGACCATTTTTATTATATGTGCACCAAATTCTTTTCAGATGGTGCTGTTCATGCATATTTCAACCCCTACGAGACACCATATGATGCATTCATGAACTATATGAACATCCTGAGTGATTTCGAAATACGAATTAACAGAATGTGTCCGGCCTCAGTAGAGCAGATTGAGATACTGAAGCTCAATTCACAGATAAAGGCAAAGGATGAGATTATTGTGAAACAGAATGCTGAGCTTGAATCAATCAGGAAGAAGCTTGAAAAGGCTAAGCCCAAATCTAAAACTGCTGCAAAAGCTCAAAAAACTAAATTGGTCAAAACAAAAGTCTCAAAAAAAATTCCCGATTCAACCGCAGCAAAAAAGAAGATCGCCGGGAAGAGTAAAACTTCGGCTAAGGCAGAATCTGGTTTAACTACAAGGAAAGCTGTTGTAAAGAAAAGTACAAAAACAACTGCCGGTACAAAAGCGAAAGGAAGAAAGCCAACCGGCAAAGCCGTTGCAAAGACCAAAAGTTCTTCAACACGGGGAAAAGCATCAGAATAAAGAGAGCAATAAATTAAAAACATAATATAATGAAGGTTGAATTTCTATTTGAAACAAGTTTGGAGGTATGCAATAAAGTTGGAGGGATCCATACGGTAATTTCTACAAAAGCATTAAACATTGTTGAAGAGCTGGGAGATAATTACATACTGATCGGACCAGACGCATGGCGTGAGGATGGTAAAAATCCTGAATTCATTCAGGATGATTCACTCTTTGTAGATTGGCGAAACAGGGCTGCTTCAGAAGGTCTACGGGTAAGGAACGGAAGATGGAATATTGCAGGTAAACCGCTTGTGATGCTGATTGATTTTACACCATATTTTGGTCAGCAGAATGAGATTTTTGCAAAGTTCTGGGAGACATATAAGCTGGATAGTATATCCGGCCAGTGGGATTATATTGAGCCTGCCCTTTTTGGCTATGCAGCAGGTAAATTAATTGAGAGCTTCACTTCATTTTACCGGGAACATCACGATATAGTTGCTCAGTTTCACGAATGGATGACAGGCACAGGAGTACTTTATCTTAAAACCCATGCACCATGGGTCGCTACTTCCCTCACAACCCATGCAACTGTTCTGGGAAGATGTATTGCAGGCAACAACAGGCCGCTTTATGGCAAAATGAAAGAATATAACCCTATCCAGATCGCAAGGGAATTTAATGTTAATGCAAAACAATCTCTTGAAAAAATTGCAGCTACGGAAGCAGATGTCTTTACCTCTGTAAGTGAGCTTACATCAAAAGAATGCTCACATTTCCTTGGTAAGGATGTTGATGTTGTCACACCAAACGGATTTGAGGATTCATTTGTACCAGATCAGGATAATTTTGAGCCAAAAAGAATTGCAGCCAGAAATATGCTGATCAAGGTTGCAGAATCAGTACTCGGGTATAGAATTCCGGCAGATAGTTTTCTTCTTGCTAACAGCGGACGGTACGAATTCAGAAATAAAGGTATCGACATCTTTATTGATTCTCTCGGGGAACTGGAAAAGGAAGACAAAGCAGGTAAAACATGTGTTGCTTTTATTCTTATTCCAGCATATCACAGCGGACCACGCCAGGATATAATTGATCATCTCTATGAAAATTCTCCACTTCCAAATGGAGATAAATACCTGACACATTCTTTACATTATCCGGCAAATGATGCAGTACTGAACAGGATACATGCTAACGGTCTTACAAATGCGGAGGATTCAAAAGTTAAGATCATTTTTGTGCCATCATATCTCAATGGCAATGACGGGATATTTAATATGCCTTACTATGATCTTCTGATTGGTTTTGATCTCACCATTTTCCCTTCATATTATGAACCCTGGGGATACACCCCTCTGGAGAGCCTTATGTTCTCCATTCCAACAGTGACCACCTCTCTTTCAGGTTTCGGCCTTTGGGTAAAAACGTATTTTACCAACCCCGGCGATGGTATTGCAGTAATTGAACGCACCGATGATAACGAAAGCGAGGTGATCTCCCTGATGCGTGAATTCATCGTTCGTCTTACCAGTCTTGACGAAAAGGGTATGCTGGATGCACGCAGGAAAGCGCATGAGATTTCAAGGATTGCTATGTGGGATACCCTTGTTGAACATTATTATACTGCCTATTCAAATGCACTTACTCACAGCTATGAGAGAAGAAATGAACCAAGGGAATTTGCACAGTTCGTTGAGGAGCCTGGAATACTCGTAAGAAAACCACATCAGATACCTGTCTGGAAAGATATATATGTTCAGAGTGATGTTCCTGAAAGGATGGGCTCACTCAAAGAGCTTGCTAACAATCTCTGGTGGTCATGGAACAACGATGCAGAATTATTATTCAGAAGGATGGATCCATCATTATGGGAAGAAGTAAGTCATAACCCGAAACTACTTCTCGAAAAAATAGATTATAAACGCCTTCTGGTACTTGAAGAAGATGAGGACTTTCTTGCGGAACTTGATAAAGTAAATGACGCGTTCAAATCATATATGAGTCGTCCTTTCGATTCGGATAAACCATCCGTTGCTTATTTCAGCATGGAATTCGGAATTCATCCATGTCTTAAGATATATTCGGGAGGTCTTGGTATTCTTGCAGGGGACTATCTGAAAGAAGCCAGTGATTCAAATATGAATATTATTGGAGTGGGACTCCTGTACAGATATGGATATTTCAGACAAAAACTGGGGCCCAAAGGAGAGCAGCTTGCTATTTATGAAGCCGAGGAATTCTCACATCTTCCAATAACTCCGATCAAAGACAGAAGTGGTAACCACATGACTGTTTTTATGGCATGGCCGGGAAGAACTGTTAAGGCCCGGATGTGGCTGGCAAATGTTGGTAAAGTGAAGTTATATCTTCTAGATACTGACTTTGAGGAGAATATTGCTGAAGACAGGTCAGTAACCCATTATTTGTACGGCGGAGATAATGAAAACCGGCTCAGGCAGGAGCTTATTCTTGGAATCGCAGGTATCAGGGCGTTAAATATCCTTGGCATCAATCCCGATATTTATCATAGTAATGAAGGACACTCAGCATTTATAAGCCTGGAAAGACTCAGACTTCTTATAAATGAAAATCATCTTACATATAATCAGGCTGTTGAGGTTGTAAGAACATCAACATTATTTACCACGCATACACCCGTACCAGCTGGTCATGACGCTTTTGATGAAGATCTGCTTAGAAAATACATTTCTCATTATCACAGCAGACTTAATATTTCGTGGGACGAATTGATGGCATTGGGCAGATGTGAGGGTGATTATGAAAAGAAATTCAACATGAGTTACCTCGCAACCAGGATGTCCCTGCAAGTTAATGGGGTTAGCAAGCTGCATGGTGAGGTAAGCCGGAGTATGTTCAGCAAACTATGGCCTGGATATCTTAAGGATGAACTCTTTATTGGTTATGTAACAAACGGGGTTCATTACCATACCTGGTTAGCTCCTGAGTGGAAAAAATTCTATGCAGAACTGACTGGCGAGCTGCATTTTGACCAGACCAACAGATCACTCTGGGAGAGAGTCTATAATGTTGATGATAAGGTAATATACGACATTAAGAAGAGCCTTAAGAAGCAGCTCT
>JAHEYW010000193.1 GCA_023251395.1 Bacteroidales bacterium | reverse complement strand
CTCCCCGTTGTCGGGCTGGGAGATGAGAAGATTTTCAACATCAACCCCAAGTTTTTCTGCATAATTCCTGTCGAAAGCATGTTCTGCATCAATGATTGCAGCGATACCCCCGTTTTTCTGTGCTTCGGCTATTGCATGAATAGCAAGGGTTGTTTTACCGGATGCTTCGGGACCATAAATTTCAATAACGCGCCCTCTTGGGAATCCACCAATACCCAGAGCTGCATCAAGTCCTATAGATCCGGTTGAGATTACCTGTATATTGTCGACAGCATGGTCGCCAAGTTTCATTATGGTTCCTCTGCCGAAATCCTTTTCAATTTTTCCAAGGGTGACTTCAAGAGCCTTAAGTTTATCCTTATTAATTTCTTTGCGTTCGTTGCTCATTATAAATTATTTTATTTGTTATACAATTTGAAGATCTGTTCAGTGTGCTGTTTTGTATCAACTTTTGATATCACCTTTTCGATGAATCCTTTTTCGTCGATTATAAATGTTGTTCTGAGTACTCCTGTTACCGTCTTTCCGTACATAACCTTATCTCCCCATGCGCCGTATAGGTTTAAAATTTTCTTATCAGGGTCAGCTATTAGTGGAAAGGGCAATGAATATTTTCCTGCAAAGTTTTTATGTGACTTTTCTGAGTCGGGACTGATTCCAATTATCTTAAACCCTTTCTTCAGCAATTCAGTATAATTATCCCTCAGGTTACAAGCTTCAGCCGTACAACCGGGAGTATTATCTTTGGGGTAGAAATAGAGAATTACTTTCTTGCCAGCAAAATCACGGAGTTTAATTTCTTTATTATCCTGATCAATTCCTTCGAAATCTGGTGCTTTCTGGCCTTCACTGAGTTTTGCCATGGTATCTTTGATTTTGTTATTAGTGGTAAAATTACGAAGTTTGAACTGTAATTTGATACAATTGGATCAATTGTTATTAACAACAAATTACAATATCAGACTGTTCAGATCATTTTCAAAAAACTGAATATAAGGTACTTGAAGATTAAACAGAGTGAAAGAATGAGAATTAAGGTATATGCCTGTTTCATATTTTTATTTGTTCAGTTATTCCTGTTCAACAACCTGGTATATTCTCAGAACAAACAGTCTGCACCATCGGGTCAGTCAGCTCTCGATATGTTTTCCAAGGGAAACTATGCAGCAGCTCTGGATCAATTTACTGCTCTTTCAAAAACTTACCCGCGCGACCCGCTATATATGTATTATAGAGGAGTTTGCCTCGTGAACCTCGAAAAAGAGCCTGATATGGCAGTTACTGTTTTGCTGGGAGCAAAATCAGGTTCATCAGGAGTGAAAAAAGTACCTGAGGTTGTTGCATTTTATCTTGGCCGGGCACTTCAGATGTCGGGAAAGTTCCCCGAAGCGATCAATTCTTACAAAGAATTTTCTGACGCAGCTGGCAAAAGAGCAGCAAAAGACTATGAGATCTCAAAGTTTATACAGCAATGCAATGATAAAAAGGGAGCAATTGTGACTCAAATGCCTGCTGAAAAAGCTGTAGTTGTTAAGGATACAGTAATGGTTCTTAAGAAAGAGGAACAAAAAACACACATGGTTATATTGCCCTCAGAGAGAAAAGACACTGTCAGAAATGTTTTCCAGCCCTCTGCCGATTTTGTAAATTTATTGGATGAAGCTCTTGAAAATCAGTATAAGGCTGATTCATTGGTGAGGCTGGGGTTAAGTTACCGGGAGCAGCTCGCCGGTGTCTCGTCTAATGTTAATGCTGATTTAAAAGTCAGGATCGCTGAAACTGAAAAAGCAGCACAACAATATCAGAGGAAAGCCGATGATCTGATGGTAACTGCAAAAAGGATTTCCGGACAGGAAGCAGGAATAATCTCACATTTAGCAGAAAAGAGGGACAGTGTCAAACTGAAGGATCTTCATGAACCAGATGCCAATCGACAACCTGCTAAGGAGGTGAAAGACACATTGGCAAAAAAGACAAGTGGCTCATTTAAGGAAATCATTGTTTCAAATACCGGGATTAAACCAATAAAGGACACTGTGATTAAGTCGGATACACTTTCAGGAAAGCAAGTTGTACAGAAGGTTCCTGTGAACTTATCAATATTTGCGGTTAATCCTAAAACAAAAATCAGGCAGGATGAAAAAGTACAGATCAACCCTGCAACTGATCCTGGTCTTATATACAGGATTCAACTTGCAGTATTGCGAAATCAGGTCCTGCAATCATATTTTAAAGGAATAACTCCGGTTTACGGTTTCAGGAATGAGGGGACTGATGTGACAAATTATTATGCAGGGTTGTTCCGGAAATATACCGATGCATCAAATGCACTGCAAAAAGTAAAAGCTGCTGGTTTCAAAGATGCCTTTATTGTTGCATTGATGGACAGGAAGATAGTATCAATGGAAAGGGCAGCACTACTTGAAAAGGAGTGGGGAACCAGATCTTTAAATACCGGTATAAATATCAGTTCCGGAAAATCTGCAGCAGATACTGTTCCACCAACACTTGTTTTCAGGGTTGAAGCTGCAAAGAATAAAAAACCCTTTACTGGTGATCAGGTGGATAATCTAAGACGACTTGCCGGTAACCGGGGACTCGATATTTTAAAAAATGCATCAGGGATTACAATATACTTGATTGGAAAATTTCTTACATTTGAGAGTGCTGCTGAATATGCAGATCTTCTTTCCAGGAATGGTTATAAAGATGCCAGGGTTGTGGCCTATCTTGGATTAAGAGAGATCCCGGTTGAGACAGCAAAACAGCTTTTTGAAAAATTCTGAATGAAGGAAAAGGCATTACATAAGAAGAAAACAAACGATAAAGAGGAAGAAAAGTATGTTCTTGTTCTTTACAATGATGACGTTAATACCTTCACTCATGTAATTAAATCACTTGTTGAGATCTGTGGTCATGACGATTACCAGGCTGAACAATGTGCAATGCTTACACATTACAAGGGGAAATGTGATATTAAAACCGGTTCCAGGGATCTGCTCTACTCAATGAACAGAGCTCTGAAAGTTAGGGGCCTTATTTCGAAGGTGCAAAGCCTGAAATAATCAATCGCTTTTAGTTCCCCATTCCGCGTCTTCTGTGGAATACAAGATCAAGTATATAATCTAACAGGGTAAGCATGAAAATCACCATTGCTATGTATGTCAGCAATGCCGGTATCCTGAATCCGGAAAACAGATCCAGAGAGAATTTCTGAATAAGATCTGTGTATGAAATCAACGAATTAACTGCTGGTAGAATAATAGTATCTTCACCCCCGCGTGGCAGTATCAGTGTAAGAATAATAAATATCAGAGTAATTGAACCGGATACAAAAAGTACTGAGTATTTCTTCCATAGCGTTTGCCTGACGGGAGAGATTTTTTCCTGTGCCTGTATCCGGAACATAATTTTTTGAGAAAGCCCATCGGGTGCTTTTTCAATAGTTTCGAGGTTAAGAAATCCCCTTATTAGATCTTCATTTGGATCAGCTGATCTTTTCATGGTATATTATACTATTCTTTTCTGCGTTTTGTATTGTTTCCAGCATTTTCTGCCTTGCCCTGTACAATCTGACTTTAATATTTGATTTGCTTAATCCGGTAACTTCTGAAATTTCATCAAAATTCAACTCTTCAAAATAATAAAGTCCGATAAGTCCTCTGTCTTCTGAATTTAGTTTCTGAAGTGCAAAATTAACAAGTGTTTTTCTATATTCCATTTCAGTTTCTTCTTCTGATGAACTAATCCATCTGAAATCGGAGTATTCTGCAGGAAAATCATCAATTGAAACCGGTGTTCTTTTCTTTTGTCTTAAAAGGGTTATTGATGTATTGTATACTATTCTGAATAACCAGGTTGAAAATGTGCTTTTCATTTTAAAGCCTTCCAGTGAACTGTAAGCTTTAAGGAAAGAATCCTGGACCACCTCTTCGGCATCCTCCCTGTTTCCACATATCCTGTAAGCAAGGTTGTAAGCATGATCCTTATGCCTGTCAACAATGTAACTATATGCATTAAGATTACCCTTAAGTATTTCCTTTATATAATATAGGTCGCCCTTGTAATCCATTTTGTTACTTTGACGCATAAATTTACGAAGTGGTTACTACTTATTGATAAATTTTTTATCGGTTTTTTGTAACCCGGGAAGCTAATCAATGTCTAAATGACAAAAATATGTTTAACTAATAATTATTGTCATGGAAGGTCTGCTTGGATTTATTGCTTTTTTTGCCACAGTGTTTGGAATATTTTATATTTTCCTGTCAACGAGGAATAAGGAGCGGCTTGCTTTAATTGAAAAAGGTGCTGAAGCCAGTCTTTTTAATACAGGGAAGGAGAAGGTATTTAACTGGAGCTGGTCAAAATTTACCCTTAAAATTGGGATGCTTGCAGTTGGCATTGGACTTGGTATCATTGCCGGTGCGACCTTGACTACAAGTCAGGTTTTTGAAGAAGAAGTCGCATTCTCATCAATGATATTCCTGTTTGGAGGCATGAGCCTTGTCGTGTTTTACCTGTTTGACAGAAAACATTAGACGGTTTACGATTTGTTACGAACAACCCTGGGAAGAGGCTGTCTCTAAAGAAAAGAGGAGCCTCTTTTTTTTTGCCCCCTATATCCCCCTCTTTGTTATATTTCCAAATTGTATAATTTTGCCGGATAACATACATATACGATATGAATTTTAAAGTTGATCCTTCAGTCTGGTTGAAAGAAATGTTTCTCAACACCGGGTTAAGCTATAATATGTCGGGTTTTCTAAGTACTGTAGTCCTTCTGCTATCGATTGCATTGCTTGCATGGATATCCAATATCATCATAAAGACAATTATACTCCAGGTTGTTACACAGATTGTAAAGAAATCAAAAAACCAATGGGATGATGTCTTCCTGGAACAAAAGGTATTCACCAGATTATCTCATTTTGCTCCGGCATTCGTAATATGGTTCCTTGCAGCCTGGGCAATAAAACAATACCCTGTATTTCTTTTGATTGTACATAATCTTACATACATCTACATGCTGTGTGTCGGAATGATTGTCATGATATCTTTCATTGAATCGTGGCACATCATTTATCAAACCCTGCCAATTGCAAAGCACAGAAATATAAAAGGATATGTTCAGCTGATCAAAGTCCTTGTTGTCATTGTGACTATCCTGGTCATAATTTCAGTAGTATTTAAAAAAGAAGTTAGCACCCTGGTCGCAGGAATTGGAGTAATGGCATCTGTCCTTATCCTGGTTTTCAAGGATACGCTTGTAGCGGTTATTTCCAGTATTCAGCTCTCCTCAAACAAAATGTTGAAAGTTGGTGACTGGATCACTATACCTAAGAGGGAGGTTGATGGGATTGTTACAGATATTAATCTTAGTACGGTTAAAATTCTGAATTTCGACAAAACTACTGTAACTCTGCCAACATTTGTGCTGGTTCAGGATTCATTCCAGAATTGGAGTAGTATGGAGGAAGCAGGGGCAAGACGAATTAAAAGACCAATATACATTGATATTAAAAGCATCAGATTCGTTGATAATGACCTTAAGAAGAAACTCTCGGTGATACCGGAGATCAAGGATTATATTGATAATTATGGAAAAAGAGTTTCGCGCCAGGAGACCATGGAGGATGAACCTCCTTTTTTCAGGTATGACACATTGACTAACCTTGGACTATTCAGATATTATGGAGATACCTGGCTTAAGAATCACCCAGATGGTGCAAAAGGTCAGGTAGCTATTCTGAGAAACCGGGTTCAGACTGAAAATGGACTGCCTCTTGAGGTGGTTATATTCAGCAAGGATACCGGACTTGAAGGTTATGAGAGACTTCAGAATGAGGTCTTTGAACATTTCTATGCAATTATGGGTGAATTTGATTTGAAAGTATTTCAGCGACCCTCAGAATCGGGAACCGCCTGACGCAGGACAATTAAGTGCTGAAACTACCGGTAAACAGGAAAATGCTGTATCTTAATCAGTGAAAGTACTGTATTTTATTCTGGAATCTCAACCTTTGGAATCACTCATATTCTACGTTGTCTCACAATCTCGTACAATAGAATCCCCGAAGCGACAGATACATTAAGGGAGTTTATTTTACCTGTCATTGGTATTTTGACTCTCCGGTCTGCAATGCCTAATAATTCACGGCTGATCCCTTTGTCCTCAGAACCCATTATGATCACAACTGGTCCTGTCATGTCAGCAGAAGAAATATCCTCTCCAGACTCTTCTTCTGCACAGATCACTTTAAGTCCTGATTCCTTAAGATACTCAACCGACCTTAAAATGCTTTTTTCCCTGCAAACCGGGAATGTATGAAGAGCTCCGGCTGAAGTTTTAACTGCATCAGCAGTAATACGAGCAGAGCCTTTTTCAGGAATAACGATTGCGTGTGCCCCAAGGCATTCAGCAGACCTGACTATTGCACCAAAATTTCTTACATCTGAAACACCATCAAGGGCTATGATCAGGGGATCTTCACCTTTCTCAAAAATCTCAGGAAGAATATTACTGATATGTTGAAATTCAATCAGAGCCAGCCATGCCAGAACACCCTGATGGGTCTTTCTTGTTAAAAGGTCCAGTCTTTCAGCCGGAACAATCTGATAGTTAATACCATTATTTTTTACCTCGGTCATAAGCTCCTGGTAAAGAGGTCCCTGAAGACCTTGTTTTACAAGAAGACGGTCAATCTGCTTTCCAGCTTTAATAGCCTCAATGATAGGTCTTAAACCAAAAATAAAATCAGTTTCTTTTTGCATCCGGTTTGATACGTTTAGTGATAATCAGGTCTTAATCAATAGTTTCCGGGATTATCAAGCCTGAATACAACCCCTTTTCTCCAGCTTGATACTGCTTTACCCCAGTAGGTTAC
>JAHEYW010000192.1 GCA_023251395.1 Bacteroidales bacterium | reverse complement strand
GGCTGTCCATACAGCCTTCAGACACTGAAAGCTGGAGTGGAACAGGCACTGATAAAAGAAGTACCGGAAATCAGAAGCGTAGTTTCGGTAGATTAGACTTCTTCTCTCTTTTTTATTTACCTTTGATATACTATACTTGTAATTAGACAGTTTATAGTATAAAAATCCTTTTTTGGGTTCAAACAAACCTTCATATAGTATCCTGGTTATACTTGGATCCCTGATGATCCTTTCCGGTTGTTCTGTGGAAAAGAATACCGGATCATCACGTTTTTATCATGGTCTTACCTCAAAGTACAACATCTATTTCAATGGAAATGAAAGCTTTAAAAAGGGTGTTGAGAAGGTAAATGCATCATACCGTGATGACTATTCCGAAGTATTGAAAATATTCGAATACAGTGATCCCAACTCTCCTTCAGTATGTTCTGCAGATATGGAAAGGGCGATTCAGAAAGCTTCAAAGGTCATTTCACTAAAATCAATAACCGCCAGGCCCAAAGTCTCAGGAAATAGTTTACCAAATGAGAAAAATGAAGCCTTTCTGAACAGAAAGGAGTATAACGACTGGGTTGATGACAGTTACCTTCTTATGGGGAAAGCCAGGCTCTATACACACGATTATGAGCAGGCAAAAACGACATTAAGCTATAACATTGACCTGTCTTTCGACAACAGGATGAAGAACGAGTCAACAATTTGGCTTGCAAGGATCTATAATGAGACAGGCAATTATAATGAGTCTTCCAGAATTCTTAGTGAATTGATCCTCTCAAAGGATTTTACACGGGAAATGCTGGAACTGTTCTTTACAACCAAAGCAGACCTCCTGCTCAGACAGAAGAGATATGAAGAAGCATTAGACCCCGTTGAAAAGGCTATCATTTACGTATCCGGTAAAAGAAACAGATACAGGCTCACCTATCTTGCAGCACAGCTTTATGAAAAAACTTCTGACAGCAAAAAGGCCACCTCAATGTATGAGAAGGTTGTCAGACTCAATCCACCGTATGAAGTTGAATTCAATGCAAGAATTAATCTTGCCGGTGTTTTTGATGTAAATACTGGTAATCCTGCAACCATCAAAAGGGAACTTGAAAGAATGCTCAGGGACTCAAAGAACAAGGAATTCAGAGATCAGATCTATTATGCCCTGGGGAACCTGTCAAAGAGAGAAGGAAAAGAAACAGAAGCAATAGAGTTTTTCAAAAAATCGGCTGCTGCAGGTAAGGTGAATCTGAACCAGAAGGGTAAAACTTACCTGTCAATTGCAAAATTTTATTACGAAAAACAGGATTACCTTAATTCTGCAAAATATTATGATAGTACGGTTTATTCTATTGATCAGAAGCATCCTGATTACCAGTCTATAAAGGACAGATCCCAGGATCTTGCAGCACTTGCTCATCAACTTAATATTATCCAGCGTGAGGACAGTCTTCAGAAGGTTGCCAGAATGCCTGAAAGTCAAAGAAATGAAATCATTGCCGGAATAATTGACAAGGTTAAGAAAGAAGAGAGTGAACCCAGGCAGGTCAGAGACAATTCTGACAGGAATTATCTCAGCCAGTACTATGAGAACCAGAGAAGGTTCGAAGGCAATATCACTCAGGAAGGAAAATGGTATTTCTATAATCAATCAGCACTTACTTTCGGAAGGACAGAATTCAGAAGAAGGTGGGGTGACAGAAAACTGGAAGATAACTGGAGGAGGGCAAACAAGTCAAGAACTTCGGTGACACAAGCCACCACAAATGCTGAAGAAAACAAAACCATTAAAAAGGATACTACTTCAGCTGCCATTGACAACAAAAATCCAGGCTACTATCTTAAAGACCTTCCGACAAGCGATTCCCTGGTAAGGATTTCAAATGGCAGGATTGAAGATGCCTACCTTGAAGCCGGGAAAATATACTATGAAAGAATAGAAGATAAACCTAAGGCATTTGAGTCATTTGAGACACTCATGAAAAGATTCCCGGGAAGTGTTCTTGAACCAGAGGCTCTCTATAACCTTTACAGGTTAAATAAAGAGTCCAATAATGCCCTGTCCGAAACTTACAGGCAAAGACTTATTGAAAAATATCCTGAAAATGAATTTTCAAAAATCATCACTGATCCTGATTATTACAAAAAGAAAATGGAGGATCTGAAGGTAACTGAGAAGCTTTATCAGGATGCCTATTCACTTTATACCTCGGAGAATTTTGCCGGAGCAATTTTACTTTGCGATAGCGCTTTACAGAAATTTCCAAGGCATGAACTGGCACCAAAATTCTTCCTGCTAAGGTCTTACTGCATTGCCAAAACAACCGATGAAAGAACATTCAAAGAGGCGCTTGGAAAACTTATCAAACAATGGCCGAATACTAAGGAAAGTGAAAAAGCAACAGAAATGATCGCTTTTCTCAACCAGAAAATTCCTGAGCTCAAGGTTGAGGAAGATAAACAGATTGCTTCGGAGATATATGTCAGCGACACTGTTTCACTTCATGTTTTCATTCTGGTTATAATGAATCCGTCTTTTAACTTAAATCAAGTTACTTTTGATGTAATCAGCTATAATATTGATAATTATACAAACAAAAACTACCGGACCGAAGGTTCTCTCATCGACAATAAATACCTGATGCTAAAGGTTTCCGGTTTTGCTGATAACAAAACAGCCATGGACTACTTCTCAAACTTCAATACTGAAAAAATTATAAGGAATCCTTCCGGGTCCATAATGATGACCTTCATTATAGGAAGAAAAAATCTGGAGACTCTTGAAAAGGATAAAAATCCGGAACGCTACAGGCTCTACTTCAATGCAAATTATCTTAAGCAGGATAACAGTAAATGATCTAATGATGCACATCCAACTTCCACTTATAATATTTTAAAATGAAGAAAATCAGAATTTTGTGGACTGATGACGAAATTGAGGTGCTCAAGCCACACATTCTCTTTCTTCAGGAAAAAGGATATGAGATCGACACCTGTAATAACGGTAATGATACTGTAGATCTTGTAAAACAAAACCAGTATGACATAATCCTGCTTGATGAACATATGCCTGGCCTCAGTGGAATTGCAACATTAAGACTTATAAAGGAAGCCAGACCTGAATTACCAGTGGTAATGATCACCAAAAGCGAGGAAGAGGATATAATGGAGGCTGCAATAGGCTCAGAAATAGCCGATTACCTCATTAAACCAGTTAAGCCTAATCAAATACTTCTTGTTCTCAAGAAAAACCTCGAACAAAAAAGGCTTATCACTGAAAAGACCACGATTGATTACAGACAGGAGTTCAGAAAAATAAGTACTCTTATTGATACTGCCAGGTCGTACCGTGACTGGATTGATATTTATAAAAAGATAGTTTACTGGGAAAGCGAACTGGAAAAATCTGAGGACAGCAGTATGACTGAAATACTTCAGATGCAGGATAGTGATGCAAATAATGCTTTCTCAAAATTCATTATAAATAACTATCTCTCCTGGTTTTCAGGAATTAAATCAGACAGGCCACTCCTCTCTTCTGAATTTCTTTCAGAGAAAGTGTTTCCGATGATTGAAAAAAGCAGACCGGTATTCTTTTTTCTGATTGACAATATGAGATACGATCAATGGAGAACAATTGCATCAGAGCTCAGCAGTTTCTTCAGATCTTCTAAAGAGGATTTCTATTTCAGCATCCTTCCTACAGCAACGCAATTCAGCCGCAATGCCATATTTTCAGGATTGATGCCCTCTGAAATCTCCCAGAAATTGCCTCAATACTGGATCCCGGATGATGAGGATGAGGGCAAAAACAATTTTGAAGCTGACCTTCTTAAGTGGCAACTCACGCGTAAAGGAATGAATATCAACTGGGCTTACCACAAAATCTCTTCGAGTCAGGACAGTAAAAAAATCAAGGAAAAAGTAAATACTCTGATGGGAAATGATCTAAATATCCTTGTATATAATTTTGTTGATATACTTTCACATGCGCGGACCAATAATGGTGTTATAAGGGATCTGGCCAATGATGAACGTGCATATCGAAGTCTGACAAGATCCTGGTTTGTACATTCTGCCCTATTCGATTTTTTGAAAATATTATCAACAAAGAATGTTAAAGTAATTTTCAGTACCGATCATGGGACAATAAGGGTACAGAACCCTGTTAAGATTGTTGGTGATAAGAATTCATCACCGAATCTGAGGTATAAAATGGGCAGAAACCTCGATTACGATCCGACAAAGGTCTTTGAGATAAAGAACCCTGAGAAAGCTATGCTGCCAAAGAGCAATATCAGCTCCAGATATATATTTGCATATAATAAGGACTACCTGGTTTACCAGAATAATTTTAACTACTACTCAGGATACTACAAAGATACATTCCAGCACGGAGGAATATCCCTTCAGGAAATGATCCTGCCTTTTGCAGTTATGGAACCTCTTTCCTGATTTTCACCACTCAAGCCATTATGGAAATAATAATAAGTGATAAGAGCCACATCCACAGTAGCGCCAGAAAATTTCTGAAACTTGTTCCGGGCAGAAAGATCTTTGCTTTTCATGGTGCAATGGGTGCAGGTAAAACGACAATAATAAAAGCAATCTGTGAAGAACTGGGGGCAAAGGATATTGTTACGAGCCCGACATTCACGATAGTTAATGAATACAGGACATTAACGGGAGAATCAATTTATCATATTGACTTTTACAGGATCAGAAAAACCGAGGAGGTATTCGACTTTGGTCTTGAGGAATATTTTGAAAGCGGATCATACTGCTTTATGGAATGGCCGGAGCTTGTGGAAGAAATATTGCCTGAAAATATCTTACATGTGAGAATCACTATTGATGAAAACGACCGCCGTATTCTTAATTTCTGATTCTCTTTATATTGCAGACGTCCCTCCTTTTTGCTAACTTTGATTGACCCTAATTTTTTCTCAGTATGAATGAGCAATCCAACATGCAGCAGAATTTCGGCAATACCGCTTATTTGCAAAAAGAAGAGCATCTTGAAACAGCTATAAAAAACAGGAATATTTCAATAGGTATTCCTGCCAATAATAATGATGATGAAAAAAGAGTGGCAATCACACCGGAGTCTGTAAATCTCCTGGTTGAAACCGGAAATGAAGTTTTCATTCAAAAAGGGGCGGGAACGGGTGCAAACTATTCTGATAAGGATTACAGTGAAAACGGGGGAATAATAACTGACTCACCGGCAAGAGTTTATGGAGCTGATGTAGTTA
The DNA here is from genome assembly GCA_023251395.1 of Bacteroidales bacterium. Taxonomy (GTDB): domain Bacteria; phylum Bacteroidota; class Bacteroidia; order Bacteroidales; family VadinHA17; genus LD21. Next base: position 1,658 of record JAHEYW010000192.1, on the reverse strand, counting down.
TTAAAGTCGCACCTTTTACCGATGAGGAATGTGAGTACCTGAAAGGGAACCAGATAGTAATGTCTTTTCTGAATGTACTTAAACTCTCAGAAGAGACCCTTGCGAAACTTATCAGGAAAAAAGTTACAGCTATAGCTTTTGAAAAGATCAAAGATGATAACGGGGTATTACCTGTAATGGAATCTATGAGTGAGATCTGTGGTATCACCTCAATTCTTCTTGCTTCTGATTATTTAAGCAATCATCATGGCGGAAAAGGCGTTATGCTGGGCGGAATAACGGGAGTAACTCCGACTGAAGTGGTTATAATGGGAGCAAATACAGCAGGGGAATACGCTGCAAGGGCTGCAATCGGACTCGGTTCAGAGGTTATGATATTTGACAGTTCACCGCACCAGTTAAGACGGTTCCAGAATCTTCTCGGACAACATCTCAGAACCTCAGTATTTCACCCCCAGGTACTCAAAAAAGCACTGAAGTCTGCTGATGTTCTGATTGGCGCCATTGACCTTGAAGATCTTAAACCATGGTATTATATTACTGAAGACATGATAATGATGATGAAAAAGGGTTCTGTGATTGTAGATCTCAGCATTGATCGTGGTGGATGCATTGAAACAACTGAGTGTCGTGCACTTGCTGATCCTGTTTATGAAAAGCATGGTGTAATCCACTTTTCTGCCTGGAATCTGCCTTCAAGGGTTGCGAGAACAGCATCGATTGCCCTTAGTAATATATTCATTCCAATACTTCAAAGCCTTGCTGATGCCGGTGGAATGACCCAACTATTGAAAAATGATACCGGAATGAGAAAGGGCGTTTATCTTTATAACGGGATTCTAACAAATGAAACTCTAGGACAGAAGTTCGGGATCCTTTCGAAAGATATTAATCTCCTTCTTGCTGCTTTCTGAAAGCCTGAATAAACTGAAGTTCAGCTTCATTTCCTGCAACAGAAATTCTTGCTTTTTTACCCATGTACAGGGCGCGGTTATCCTTTATATGACCTGATGGAAAATTGAAAAATACAGGAAAATCATAGTCCTTTACCACATCTGAAATTGTTTCCTCTGCATTTTTTCCCCATGGTGTTTTTCCCTCCTGAATCTCATTAAGCCCCCCAACCAACAGCGCAGCAAGTCCTTCCATTTTACCTGCTAACTTAAGTGAAGTCAGCATTCTGTCAAGATGGTAATAATACTCACCCACTTCCTCAATGAATAGTATTTTCCCCCGGGTATCGCCAAATGCTTTTGTCCCGGCAAGGCTGTAAACAAGTGACAGATTTCCCCCGGTAAGTTCACCAGTAACATTTGCTGCCCTGAGAGTGTTGCTCCTCCAGAGGTGAGGTTTATATTCGCCGAAAATGAATGTTTTCAAAGATTCGAAGGTTTCAGATGTCTTTTCCGGATTTGCATAGTTGACAGGCATTTCAGCATGCAGGGTAACTAATCCGCAGAACTCGTTCAACCACATATGCAATACAGTTACATCGCTGAAGCCGATATACCATTTAGGGTGTTTTTTCAGAGATGAAAAATCTGCCTTATCAATTATTTTTGAAATGCCATAACCACCACGGGAGCAAAATATTGCTTTAATATCTGTATTATCTGTCATTTCCTGGAGGTCATCAAGCCTGTCGGAATCGCTTCCGG
>JAHEYW010000191.1 GCA_023251395.1 Bacteroidales bacterium | reverse complement strand
CCTTTAATAAGTGTGTCAAGCTGGGTCTTATTACCTGCATCGTCAATGACAACAATCTTTAAATGCTTTTCATTATCCTTTTCCTGTGCATTTAGCACAATGGTGGTAAATAGAATGACCCCTACAGCAGCAGCTGCAATTTTTGCGATTCTTTTCATTTTGGCATCAATATTTATTAATAATATCAAAATTATGCTAATACGGTTCCTTTACTAGTTAAAGTCTGGTTAAAAGACGTTAATAAAAAGTTAAAGCACAGTTAAATAAGATCATATTAACTTAAATTTGTTTCATGAGTAAAAAATTCTTTTCTGGTCTTGTATTAATGATGGTTCTTTCCATTATTGGTATCACCTGGGTCCAGATAATCTGGATTAGAAATGCCATAGATTTCTCGAACCAGAATTTTAATAGTGCAGTATTCAATAGCCTGACTAATGCTGCAGGGGAGATAGAGTCGGTGAAAAAGTTGAATTTCTTCAACAATTTTCCGGGAAATGATCATTTCATGGGAGAAGATTCCTCTTCAAATGTTGAGGGCTATGTGAGTTTCGGAAGTTATGTTTCCCATGACGGGAGTAATCTCAATATTAATATTGATAATAATTATGCTACTTTGTCAACAGATGGCAAGGGAACTCTTAAGGTCCGGAAAAAAGTTTACAGAAACGGTGTTAAAGTTGAGGATTCAGATACTACTACTGTTATCTACGCCTCACCGGGTAACAGTGAAGAAATTCATATTCCTGATCATCAGCAGGGTGATCGACTATCAGGCGTTAGCCAACAGAAGGAATATATAAACTGGCTGAAGAAAAGATCATATGAATTCAGAAATATGAGCAGCCAGATGATATCTGAGATCTACGAGTGGGAGAAAGCAATGGATCTTGATAAAAATGAAGTTGAATCTACACTTATACAGTCCTTAAATTTTTCAGGAATAAATACCCCTTTTGAATTTGCAATTATCAAAGACGGGGAGATCACAGACGGCAAATTAAATAAAAGAGATAAGTCAGATTTTTTAAAAAGTATCTACAAGGTAAGACTCTTCCCTGATAATATTATTAAGAAAGATATGGTCATCTCAGTTGTTTTTCCTGAACGGAGAAACTATGTCCTTGGCTCGATGACATGGATACTGGGAGGATCTCTGATGTTTTCACTTTTCATTTTTTCTACCTTCGCATTAAGCTTGTATTTTATAATAAGGCAGAAAAAGATCTCTGAAATGAAATCTGATTTTATAAATAACATGACTCATGAATTCAAAACTCCCATTGCAACAATTTCGCTGGCCGCAGATACAATTACGAATTCTAAGGTTATTAATGATGAAAAAAGTATAAAGTATTTCATCGGAATGATCAAAAAGGAGAACAGCAGGATGAACAAACAAGTTGAAACTATTTTGCAGATAGCGTCGCTTGAAAAAAAGGAAATTGATTTTAAATTTGAAAATACATCCGTTCATTCCATTATTGAAAGGGCTGTAGAAACTATTGAGATCCAGGTGCAGCAGAGACAGGGAAGGCTGAGGATGGAATTAAATGCTGCAAATGATATTATTAAATGTGATGCTGAACACCTGATGAGCCTTGTTCATAACCTTCTTGATAATGCAATTAAGTACTCCTCCGAGTCGCCAGAGATATTAGTAAATACCGAAAACAGGGATGAAGGAATAGTGCTGTCTGTTGAGGATAAGGGAATTGGCATGAGTAAAAGTGTTCAGAGTAAGATATTTGAAAGATTCTACAGGCAGAGTTCAGGTGATGTGCATAATGTAAAGGGATTCGGACTGGGACTGAATTATGTACGAGCTATAGTTGATGCACATAAAGGTGTGATAAATGTTTTCAGTGAACCCGGAAAGGGAAGCAGGTTTGAGATTTACTTACCATTTAATCCAGAAAGATAGTTATGAGCACAAAACCAGTCAGGATATTTTTAGTTGAAGATGACCTGAGCTTTGGCTCAGTTCTGAAGTCGTACCTTGAACTGAATGATTACTCAGTTGATTGGATCGACGATGGTAAATTCGCCATCGACCATTTCAGAAAAGGGGCTTTTGATGTTTGTATACTTGATGTAATGCTCCCACATGTAGATGGTTTCACAATAGCGAACGAGATCAGACAGATAAATAATACGGTTCCAATTGTATTCCTGACAGCTAAAAAGTTGAAAGAAGATGTTCTTAAAGGTTATGGCGTGGGTGGTGATGATTATATAACCAAACCATTTGATACAGATATACTGCTCGCCAAGATTAAGGCAATTATTGCCCGCAGGGATGTCAATGACGGCTCAAGGGATATTTATGAGATAGGTAAATTTGTCTTCAATGCAAAGCTCAGGAATCTTACTTATGGTGATAAAGAGTACAAACTTTCACCTAAGGAAGGTCAGCTGCTTGAACTTCTGGCAATAAATCCAAATGCTCTTATCAGCAGGGAATTAGCTCTGAAAAAGATCTGGGGATCTGATGATTATTTTACCGCAAGGAGCATGGATGTTTATGTCACAAAACTGAGAAAATATCTCTCCGACGATCCATCTCTGATCATCAAAAACATTCATGGTGCCGGATTTCAGCTCCTGATTAACGAGAGCTGATTTTAAGGTAGTTTCTGGAGAACTGAAGGGGTAGAAGATCACCTCCCTTTTCGATAACCTGAATTTTGTTCGCCCCGCATAGAATTACCCTTATATTTATATTATTCCTGAATTCTTCCTCTGCAATAACCTGCCGGCAATTGCCGCAAGGAGAAACCGGCTCTTTTGTAATTCCATCCTCTGTAAAGGCAACGACTGCAATTGCTACCGGTTTTGAATCAGGATAATTTGAAGCTGTATTTGATAATGCATTTCTTTCAGCGCAAATCCCTGATGGAAATGCAGCATTTTCGATATTTGAACCCTTCACAATGACACTATTATCGAGTCTAACAGCAGCTCCTACTTTGAATTTTGAATAGGGTGCATAAGCAGTTTCAGCAGCCTTTTTAGCGGCAGTGACAAGTTCTTCATCCTCCTTATTAAGTTCTTCTACAGATTTATATTCTGTCAGGGAAAAGGAAATATTCTTCGATATCATCATAATGCACTTATTCAGTTCAGGTTATAAAAGTAGTAAAAAAGTTGGGAGTGCACAGTATTCCTTTCATATGAAGTTGTACCTGATTGATATATTATGCTTTTTCCTATTTTTACAAAAAAAACCGGATGCCTAAAAGAATATTTCTTCTTGCATTATTAACCCTTCCTGCGATATTTAATTCGTGTAAAACATACAAGCCTGTAGCTGCCAGCAGTTACCCGGCAACAAATGATCAGGAATATATTCAAAAATATCAGATACTGGCGATAAGTGAGATGAAGAGAACAGGTATTCCGGCAAGTATTACACTTGCTCAGGCCCTTATCGAATCTGATGCAGGCAGGAGCCTGCTGGCGAGAGAGGCGAATAACCATTTCGGAATTAAATGCCACGATAACTGGACAGGTCCAACTGTAAGACATAATGATGACAGGAGAAATGAGTGCTTCAGGAAATATTCACATCCTGAAAGTTCATTTGAGGATCACTCTGATTTTTTGCGAAAAGAAAAACGATATAAATCTCTTTTTTCTCTTGATCCCATGGATTACAAAGCGTGGGCAAAGGGATTAAAAAAAGCCGGTTATGCTACTAATCCGGATTATGCATATTTGCTTATCAGAAAAATTGAGCAATATAATCTGAATCAGTTTGACGATGGAATTGTCAGGGTTAATAAACCGGTCAAACCTGAAACAGTTGAAGATCACCCGGCATATTCTGAAATGATAGTCCATTCTGATTCCGGTAATTCTGATAAAAACGGAAACATTGCGGTGACCGCTTTGCCGTCAAGGATTAAGGAAAACAACAGGATTCAGTATATCATTGTCAAGGAAGGTGAGACAAAAGAAAGTATTGAGAAGGAATTTCAACTGCTTGGCTGGGAGCTGGCAAGGTATAATGAACTACAGGCAGGATTTAAGGTAACTGCTGGTCAGAAACTTTATCTTCAGCCAAAAAGAGAGAGGGCGGAAGCAGGCAAAGAATTTCATACTGTTTCTGAAGGGGAGACATTATATTCTATTTCGCAATTATATGGTATCAAGCTGAAAAGCCTGATAACTTTAAACAGAATGGAACAGGGAGTCGAACCTGTGCCAGGTCAGAAAATATGGCTCAGGTCCCAGAAACCGGTTGAATAGTGCCAGCCCTGTAACCCGAAATATCAAAGCCACGCAGAAATTCATTTATGCCCATCCGCTTTTTCCCTTCCAGCTGAATACTCAGAATATTAATTAGTCCGTCCTTGCATGCGATCCTGAGAAATGATTTACTGTCTGATATTATTTCCCCAGGCTCAGATATAGGTTCTTTAGTTTCAGGATGACTTTCAAATATTTTGAAAAGTATTGAGATATTATCCTTGATAAAAAATGATCTGGCGCATGGATATGGAGAAAGGCCCCTTATCCGATTATGAATTTGAGCAGAATCATTTTGCCAGTTAATAATACAGTCATTCAGGAATATTTTTGGAGCTGTTTTGAGAGTATCCGCTGAACCTTTTAACTTCGATTGGGAAACAGACCTGATCTCATTTGTGCTTAGTTCTGAAAGCGTTTTAATCACCAGCCTTGCACCTAAATTCATAAGTCTCTCATGAAGTTCTCCGGCATTTTCAAATGGATAAATCTGTGTCTCTTCCTGTAGAATGATATTTCCGGTATCTATCTTTTCGTCAATAAAAAACGTTGTGACACCTGTCTTTGTTTCACCGTTAATAAGTACATGGTTTATTGGTGCTGCACCCCGGTACTGAGGCAGGAGGGAAGCATGAAGGTTGATTGTACCTTTAGATGGCATCTTCCAGACGACTTCTGGCAGCATTCTGAATGCAACAACAAGGAAGACATCTGCATTATGCTGCGTTAGCTCTTGCAGGAATAACGGATCTTTAAGATTAGCAGGCTGTAAAACCGGAAGTTCATTCTGTTCGGCAAACTGTTTTACAGCTGATTTTGAGACTTTACGACCTCTTCCTGCCGGTTTGTCCGGTACAGTTACCACCGTGGCAACGTTGAATCCGTTCATAAGAAGAGCCCCCAGTGAAGCTACAGCGAACTCTGTAGTTCCCATGAATATGATCTTCAGATTCTTCATCAGTTATTGCATAGAATATTTCGTAAAGTTAATGAAAAGTAGAAATCAGTGGACAATTTTATATGCTCAATATGAGGGCAAAAATCTCCCGCGGATCTCGCGGGTTATCGCAGATTATTTTTCAGTCTTTAATTCCATGCTTATAGCAGGTATGCCCCATCTTATTTGCTTTTGTCTCGATATAGAATTCGTTAAACTGGTTGGGCTGAATTATAAGAGGAATAGTTTCTACAATCTTAATACCATAGCCCTCAAGCCCGGCCCGTTTAACCGGATTGTTCGAAATCAGCTTGACCTTGCCAAGTCCAAGTTCTCTCATAATGCTGGCTCCGACACCATAATCCCTTTCATCCTCTCCAAAACCCAATTCGATATTTGCCTGATAAGTGTCCATTCCCTCTTCCTGGAGTTTATATGATTTGATCTTGTTGAATAGACCTATTCCCCGGCCTTCCTGGCTGAGATAGATAACCACACCTTTCCCTTCTTTTTCAACCATCTCCATTGCTTTATCCAGTTGAGGTCCGCAGTCACATCTCAGAGAATGGAAGATATCTCCGGTAAAGCATGAAGAATGAACCCGTACAAGCACTGTTTCTTCTTTTGTCCAGCTGCCCTTTATCAGGGCAGCATGTTCAAGTCCGTTTGTTATCTGCCTGAATGGTATGAATTCGAACTCGCCAATGGTTGTTGGCAGTTTCACCTTGTCTCCTTTTTCAATTATTGACTCTCTTTCAAGCCTGTAGGTAATAAGGTCACGGATAGTAATGATCTTTATCCCGAATTTTTTCCCGATTTCTGAAAGTTCAGGTAATCTGGCCATGGATCCGTCATCATTCATTATCTCAACCAATGCACCCCCTGGTCTCAGTCCAGCCATCCTTGTAAGATCAACAACAGCCTCAGTATGACCTGCCCTGCGGAGAACTCCTTTTTGTTTTGACCTGAGCGGGAAAATATGACCTGGTCTGCCAAGATCTTTTGATTTTGTAGAAGGATCGACAAGGGCCTTGATTGTCAGCGCCCTGTCCCTTGCAGAAACACCAGATGATGTCTCAGTGCTCAGCAGGTCAACTGAGACCGTGAACTGTGTCTCATGAAGGGATGTGTTTATTCCCACCATCATGTCAAGCTCAAGTTCTTCGCATCTTTCTTCAGGTAATGCAGTACATATGAGACCCCTGCCATATTTGGCCATAAAATTTACAATTTCGGGAGTTATCAACTCAGCAGAACAGATAAAATCGCCTTCGTTTTCCCTGTCTTCATCATCAACAACAATAAGAAGCTTTCCCTGTCTTATATCTTCAATGGCTTCCTCAATTGTATTTAATATTATATCATTCATTTTACTGGTATCTTTTTGTTGGAGTCCATGCCCCGCTTCCTATACCTTTTATACATCTGAAAAAACCTGCGAACAGAGCCGCGTTCATAAAAAAGAGATGGGTCAGGAACCTCAACGGAACAATGTGAATATTCAGTTTCTTAAGTAAAAAATCAAGCGCTGGCAAAAATAGGAAAATTCCCTGTAGGATGGCTGTCAGCAGATAAAAAAATGATTCATTGACGAGAAGGATGTTCGAAATAATAACTATTATCCACAGGAATGGTGTCAGCCAGCGAAGAACATTATGTGAAATAAAGCAGAATGACCATTTCGAAAAAGGTTTCAGAAGCAAAAAAGAAAAATGTCGGAGATTCTGGAAGTTACCGGCCAAGATCCTTTCCTTCCTGTTGAATTCTTCAAACAGATTATT
>JAHEYW010000190.1 GCA_023251395.1 Bacteroidales bacterium | reverse complement strand
AAAATAATATTTGATAAGGTATTATTTAATTATGTGATCCTGAATGCCTTATACGACCTTCCAGTTATCGGGAAAAGATTATTTCTCAAACAGATAAGGATGGTTGTTCCGGGTATCAGACTTGAGGAAATCAAATATGCCAGTGGAATTGGCGGGACGAGACCACAGATTGTGAATAATACAACCCGTAAGTTGGAAATGGGAGAAGCAAAACTCTCCGGAGATAAGATCATTTTCAACATTACTCCATCACCAGGGGCATCAACATGTCTGGGTAATGCGTATACAGATACTATAAAGATTATGGAGTTCCTGGATAATAAATTCAAATTCGACAAGGAGGTATTTCAGAGGGATTTGATGTAAGAAGCCGGGTGCTGGGTTCTGGATGCTGGGTTCTGGATGCTGGGTGCTGGCTTCGCCCGCCGAAGCTTTCTTTGAGAACCGTAGCTTCAGCGAAGATTTTAGCGAAGTCGGGGTGCTGGATGAGGGAATAATCTGTGTTTCTCTGTGTCTTCTCTGGATTTTCTCTCCCGCCTTAACTTCTTAAACCCTCTTCAACCCTACTTTAAATAATCTTATAGTTCTCGTAGTAGGTATTGATCCCCAGGTACTTCTTCAAAAAGATTTTCGTTTTATATCTGAAGGATAACCTGTTGAAAGAAAAATCATATTCAAATTTCCAGTTTTTTCTTTCAATTCGCTCCTTCATTACCTGAGGATGTGTTCCAGTGAATGCACTGAGTGCATCGATTGAATAATAATTGAACATCTCATTCGTCATAACTCCTTCAGGCATCTGAAGATTCTGATAAAAAGAATATGCGTTTTCCACCTTTCTGGTAATTGTTTTTGGATCTTTAACCCAACCATAATGGTATACGTATGCATCTATTAATTTTACAATCAGCTTTTTATCGTTGTCTTTACGAAATCCCTGGGCATCCCTGTAGGAGTAGATCTTTTTGTTATTCCTGATTACACGTATTTCAAAATCGTACCATCTTGGTGAAGTACCGATATAATCATAAGAGCCATAGAAGTGCAGATAATTGAACAGAAGGCCATCTACTGTTTTATCATCCTTGTAATGTTCCATTTCCTTACGGATGTTCTCAAGATATTTTTCATGGATGACCTCATCACCCTGGATATAGAATGCCCAGTCTGTATCCTCGGGAATAGACTGAAAGGCTTTGTCTGTCTCAACAGCAAATACCTTTCCACCGACCTTCAATTCGGGTGAGTCATCCCATACTGTTTCTATTATTTTAATCCTGGCAGGATCTATCCCCTTAATCAGTTCCAGGGTGGTGTCATCTGATTTTCCGACAGCAACGATAAAATCATCACAAACTGGAAGAATGGATCTTATTGCCTCGACTACCGGATAGTCGAATTTTACGGCATTACGAATAAAAGTGAAACCCGTTACCCTCATCTTATAAAATTACCCCTGAAACTCAAAAAGGTTTGAAACAAAAAGATCAAATATAAGAAATGATGCGGGAAAATGACATCGGAGGTGAAGTAAAATTTCATTTGCGGATTGTCTTCGCCGAACTCACCACCAGTCGGCGGTTCGGTTGCGGATTGAGGATTATTTTGAATTTATTTCTTACCTGTCCTTTTTAAAAACGATTTCTGAGATTTCAGGATCTTATTCAGGAGATCTGCTCGTTTCATTGTAAAATAAACATCCGGATTAATGCTGGAATTGATTACAATGTCGTCCTTACTTTCTGTTTCATAACATTTTACAGATATCTTTAGCAGATTATTTCCTTCGATCAAAAGCTGGTAGGCCGGCGAAGTTGAAGGGGTGTATTTATCCCTGAAGCTTTCTCCGTTTACCATACTCAGATATGAAATATATGCTGCTACAGATGCTGAATCAGCAGGGTAGCGAGATATTTCCCCAGTATTACCTGCCTGTCTGTTACAGCTTTTGTAAGGAGCATCTCAATGGTCTCGGTTTTCTTTTCTTCCGCTATCAATCGCATGGTAAGGGCCGGAATAAAGAAAAACAGAGTCCCGTAGGCAATACCGAAAAAGGTTCTAAGGCTCGCTTCTCCAACCATGAAGATATCAGATCCTGAGATCCAGGTGAAGAACCCGCTGAAACCCAGGAACAGAATGATCATAATAAATGCAATGAGCGAGTCAAAAAAGGAATTAAGTTCCCGTCTTTTTATAATCCATATGGTTCTCATAATTCACTGATAATTAATTCATCGTTAATTCCCTGAATATATCTTCCAGTTTTGTTTCAAAAGAAGTGATCTCAGTCAGCACCCAGTTTTTGTTCACGCACAGGTTAAAAATCTCACGTTGTACCTGTCCGCCAACACTATGGATATTAAACCTGTTCAGTTTACGGTCAGCGAATTCTACCATTGTAACAGGTTTGAGCGACCGGAGCGATTTAAATACCTGGTCAGGTTTTCAATAACAATATCCATATGATGTAATTATTAGAAAATTCTACAACATATAAATTGAGAATAGGGAATAAATCATAAAAGCCCATTGATTTTCAAACATACCAGAATCATTTTTATTATTTATTCCCGATAATCATTAATACAACGGGGTGAAATTAAAAAACCACCAGAAAATAATAAAAATATAAAAAGTTACTATTTTGTTAAAAATCTGGAGGAAAGGTTTTTATGACTTCCAATGTTCAGGAATAGCACCTCCGGTATGATAACCCGGGTTATCAGTTATGAATAAAAAACCCTGCATAATTTTAATATGCAGGGGTCTTTTTGAAAAAAAAGATGTTCTGTGTTTTAATTCTCTTTAGTAACTCCGCTCATATTGTTTTTACGAAAGAGTCTGTTCGACTTTCTTCTCTGTTTCATTATGTTCCTTGTGTATATAACATAATACATAACCGGGATAAGGATAAGTGTCAGAAATGTGGCAAAGCTAAGTCCGAAAATAATCGTCCATGATAGCGGGCCAAAGAACATGACATTGTCTCCTCCAAAATGTAAATTAGGGTTCAGGTCCGTGAGAAGTGTTTTGAAATTTATATTCATCCCGATTGCTAATGGAATAAGACCCAAAATTGTGGCGGTTGCTGTAAGCACCACAGGAGTTATACGGGTCTTACCTGCTTCTATTATCGCCAGCCTTGTTTTAAGTCCCTGGGCTTTAAGCACATCGCTGAATTCAACAAGCAGAATTCCGTTCCTTACAACAATACCTGCAAGAGCAACAATACCCATTCCTGTCATTATTATTGAGATTGTCATGCCGAATAGCATATAGCCAAGAAGAACTCCGATAAGGCTGAAGAGGACCTCAGATACAATTATGAGTGCCTTCGACATTGAATTGAACTGAGTGATAAGAATAAACATTATAAGAAATAAGGAAAGTATCATTGCTTTTGAAAGGAAAGCCATTGATTCCTGCTGGTCCTCCTGTTCTCCGGTAATACTGATATCAACGCCAGCAGGCAAATAAATCAGGGGAATAACTTTACGCAGCTTTGTATTAATTTCATTAGCGTTGAAACCAGCCAGTACGTTTGATGAAATAGTAATAACACGCTTAAGGTTAAGGCGGTTAATTTGTCCGAAGCTGTTTACATAATCAACTTGTGCAACTACTGATAAGGGGATTTGCCTCAGGATGCCCGAGTTCATGTCTCTGTAAGTAATTGTAAGGTTCAGAAGCTGCTCAATGTCTTTACGCTGATTTTCTGAGAACCGCAGGATTATTGGATATTGATCTTCACCTTCGCGATACTTTGAAATTTCTTTCCCTAGCTGGCCTGTACGAATAGCATCGCCCACAACGGCAGCGCTTATACCTTCATAATTGGCACGTTCCCTGTCGAGGTTAATAATAAGTTCCGGTTTAGTGGATGCAAAATCTGATTTAAGCTCTTCAATCCCTCCTATCTGAATTGAGTCAACATATCTCTTGAAACGTTCTGCGGTGGTGGCGAGTTCATTCAGATTCTCTCCTGAAATCTCAATATTGATGGGTTTTCCCGTAGGAGGACCCATTGTGTTTTTGCCAACGACAATTTCTGCACCTGGAATGTCCTTTAAAACATTACGCATTTCATTCAAATACAGACTGGTTCTCTGTCCCTTTCTTTTGGAAAACTCCACAAAATTTACTGAAATCTTCGCGAGGTTTGAGGATTTTGTTGAATTATCAAAGTTATTATCCGAGGCGAGAAACGCAACATTTGTCACAACTGATTCCACTACAGGATTATTCTCACCCAAAACCTTCATAATTCGGTGTTCAACAATTTTAGCAACAGAATCAGTTACTGTGATATCTGTACCTACAGGCATTTTGACAAACGCATTAATTGTATTTGGCTCATTATCAGGGAAGAATACCACTTTTGGTTTTACTATATTTACTAAAGCCATGGTAACTACGAAAAGTCCGATCATGCTCCAGAGAATATATACAGGCCTTTTACGGAATAATACCCATTTAAGCAGGTTTTCATATCTCCTCATCAGCGCAGGAATAAAACGCGATTGGAATTTTCGAAGAACTTTATAACCGTATAAATTATGGAGCAGAAAAGATATAGCGATAAATAAAAGAAAATTGGCTACTCCAGGAAGTTTGAAAAGATAAAAAGGTAAAGAAGCTACAAATATCAATGCTGTAATCTTATAAAGTTTTGAAATAGTAACAGGCCTGTCCTCATCATCATGCTTCATAAAATCGACTGCAAAAACAGGATTGAAGATGTAAGCCACAATCAATGAAGCGAATAAGGTTATTATAAGGGTAACAGGAATGAAAACCATAAAACTACCAACCACACCAGGCCAGAATGCAAGAGGGAAAAATGGAGCAAGAGTAGTAAGTGTTCCTGAAAGGATAGGAACAAAGACTTCTCCTGCAGCATATTTTGCTGAAAGGTTGATATCCATTTTTGTCTTCCTGTGAATCCTGTGAGTATTTTCAATTACAACTATTGCATCGTCCACAACAATTCCAAGGGCAAAAATAAAAGCGAACATCACCAGCATATTCATTGTGAATCCGATCCAGGGAAGAATTATGTAAGCAATGGCCATTGAAAGAGGGACAGAAAAACCGACAAATATTGCATTGACAAGACCCATAAAGAACATAAGCACAATCGTAACAAGAATAAATCCTATTATAATTGTGTTGTTCAGTTCATTAACAGTATTCCTTGTGAATCGCGACTGATCACCGGTAACTTCAACCACCAGATTTGACGGAAGCCTTGTTGCCTTCATATCGCTTATGATATCCTTAATTTTATCTGATGCATCAAGCAGGTTTTGACCACTCTTCTTAATAACATTAAGGGTTATTACATTTTTCCCGTTATACCTTGCAAAGTTTTCCGGATCATGGTAACTGTCACGGACAACAGCTATATCTCTGAGCTTTACAAGAGCACCGCTTGAAGTATTTATAACAACGTTTTTAATCTCATCCAGATTTTTAACTTCTCCGATAACACGGATTGATCGGCTCATCCCCTGCAGGTTGATATTTCCGCCGGATACAGTCATATTGTTGAGGCTCACAGCCTGTTCTACATCCCTGAAGGTAAGGCTTGCCACCTTCATTTTATACATATCAATATCTATCTGGATCTCCCTTTCGAGTGCCCCACCTATTTCAACCCGGGTAATTTCCTTAAGACTCTCGATCCTGTCCTGCATCTCATCAGCATATTTCTTGATCTGGTCGAGTGGCAGGTCTCCTGAAAGATTTATATACTGAATGGGAATTTCACTCAGATCTATCTCCATAACAGAAGGTTCAATAAATGAAGGATCAGTCGGCAAGTCTTTTTTAGTTTTATCAACCGCATCCTTGACCTTTTGCTTGGCATCCTTTATTTCTATACCCGTGTTGAATTCTACGATTATTGCAGAAAAGTCCTGTGCTGATCTTGAAGTTATCTTCTTTACACCACTTATTGATTTCAGGTTTTTTTCCAGTGGCCGGGTAACAAGATTTTCCATATCAGAAGGAGAAGTGCCCGGATAAATTGAATTGACATTTATCATTGGGATTACGATATCCGGAATCTGTTCTTTTGGTATAGTGTAGTAACTTAATATACCAAAAACAACTATTATAAATATCAGGACGTAAACACTGATTTTATTGTCAATTGCCCAGCTTGTGGCAAAAAACTCTTTATACTTTTTTTCCATGAAATGACATTGTTATTCTTTGTATATCAACCTGATATCTAAAACCTTACATATTCACCATCGATTAACTCCTGGTAACCTGAGGATATAATTCTGTCGCCGGTGGACAAACCTGACAGAATCTCTGCAATACCATTATAACTGTTACCAATAACGACAGGCTTTTTAACAGCTGCAAAGAAGTTTTCTTTTGACTGAACTACATAAACATAACTACCAGCCTGGTCACTCAGTATAACATTCATTGGGACAAGAATTGATTTATCCGAGTGATAATCGTTGATCCGGATTATAGCTATCATATTTGCTTTCAATTCTTCGACTCCATTGGGAATTTTTGTTTCAATAAGGAATGTCCGGTTAACAGGATTTATATATTGACTCACAAAATCAACCCTGGTTTCTATCTTTTTATTAATATCCGGAAATGACAAAAGAAGTTTATCACCAACTTTAACTTTTGAGGCATAAGCTTCTGAAACCTCAGCACTTACTTTCATATTTTTAAACGCAACGACCCTGTAGGCAGCAGCACGTGGATCGGGAGAGACAAGGCCACCGATTTTAATGTTACATTCCTCTATTGTTCCATCTACTGGAGATTTGATCCTGAACTTATCGATCTGCTGCTTCAATAATGAAATCTGTTTTTCAAGAGATTCCTTCGTCGTTTTTGACTGAAGGTATTGAACCTCGCTTCCAATTTTCTGATCCCAGAGTCGCTGCTGCTTTTCAAACATATCAGAAGCAAATGAGTATTGGGTCTCGAGGCTTGCGAGTTGAATCTGATACTGCTGATCGTCGATCTG
>JAHEYW010000189.1 GCA_023251395.1 Bacteroidales bacterium | reverse complement strand
TTTAAATATAAAAGGGGCCGTAATAAGCCCCTTTTTTACTTTTGCCTGGTAAGCAGAAGGTAGAAGGAAAACTACAATGCGTGTAATATTCCGGTGAATCTTTCTTATTAAAATTCATTGTGCTTTAAAATATTTTTGCCAAACAAGATTGTTGTCATACATCATACCAAATTATTTTTATATATTTAGTGTTGATTTTGAGATTTAGGATCTGGAAAATAGAAAGAGCTTTTTTTGAGCATAATCAGACCTGGAATTCAGCAATCCGAAATCCGAAATCAGCTCCCGATAGCTATCGGGGCCGAAATCCGAGTTTACTTAGTCCTAAATAGTTCAAAATTAACCTTTTACTACCTAATTCAAAATTCAATGAAATGAGAAAAATTCTGTTGACATTTTTTACAATTGCTGGACTGATGATCATGCCAAGCATGGTAGCTCAGCAGACAACTGTTACAGGTACGGTAACAGATGCCAAAAAGAATGAAGCATTGCCTGGGGTAAATGTTCTTGTTAAAAACACAAGAAATGGAACGATGACAGATGCTAAAGGGAGTTATACTATTAAAGTCACTCCCGGACAGATTCTGGTATTTTCATCGATTGGCTATACACCTCAGGAGGTTTCTGTAACCAATCAGACTACTATTGATATCAAGTTACTGGAGGAAACACAGGCTCTTGATGAGGTTGTAGTCGTTGGTTATGGAACACAACGGAAGGCAAACCTTACCGGAGCAGTTGCTTCAGTTAATACCAAGATACTTGATGCGAGGCCGATTCCTGACGTTGGAAGAGGATTGCAGGGATCAACTGCTGGTCTTACTGTTATAATACCAAGTGGTGAAGTCGGTTCTGACCCGATTTTGAAAATACGTGGACAAATAGGCTCGCTGCAGGGTGGTTCATCACCCCTGATACTGGTTGACAACGTTGAAATCCCATCTATCCAGTTACTTAATCCAAATGATATTGAGTCAATATCCGTATTGAAGGATGCAGCATCTTCTTCTATATATGGATCAAAAGGTGCATTTGGAGTAATATTGATTACATCAAAAAAAGGAGCAAAAACAGAAAGTGTTACTGTTGACTATACAAGCAACTTTTCATACCAGAATATTTCCAAAAAAATGAATATGGCAACAATTCATGGTATGGAATATACAAAACTCGCAATGGAACGCGTAGGTTCAACGGTGGCAGGTGCATTCTGGTATGTAACTGCTGAAGGTTATGACAAAGCTCTGGCGTGGCAGAATAACTATGCTAATAAAGTCAAACCAAATGATCCTATGATATACGGACGTGACTGGTATGTGGATGTAAATAACAGAAAAATAGGTCTCAGGATGTATGATCCCTACGATTACATGATTAAGGAATGGGCTCCGACACAAAGTCATAATCTTTCTATCAATGGAAGAAGTGGCAAAACAGATTATAATGTTGGTATCGGGTATCTTAATCAATCCGGAAATATTAAGCCGGCAAAGGCTGATGATTTTAAAAGATTTAACGGATCAATTCACCTTGGAACAGATATTAATAAATACATAAGGTTAACAGCAGGCGCACTTTTTTCAAAAAGAGATAAAAGGTATGGCTATGCCACTAACTCAACGACAGCTGACCCATGGCTATATATGTACAGATGGGCTGCAACATATCCAATGACGACAGAAGATGGTGATCCTATCAGAAACCCCGCATCTGAAATTGCCGCGGCTAATACAGCCGTACAGGAAACAAATTATACCAGTCTGTCGGGCGGGTTGGAAGTTACCCCAATGAAAGAATGGAAGATTGTTCTGGATTATACTTTTGCTGATCAGGAGTACTGGACAAAGAGACCGGGGACCAGGTTTACAATGCGTGACAGCTGGTCAAGTGCTGTTGCAAAAGTTGACGCCTCAGGTAACAGGATCTATATGAATGATGCAGGACAGGTTGTTTCATCAACTGATGCAGGTGCTATGCCGGCATGGATGTTGAACATGTGGACCTACACTGCTGTTGGATCAAACCCGGACCATGTGTACCGTTATTCTAAAAATGACAGATGGAGTACACTTAACTTCAAAACCACATATGATTTGGACCTGTCAGATTACGGCAAACTCAATTTTATGCTTGGTATGAATCAGGTCTCCTGGATGAATGCGTATAACTGGTCCCAGACAACTCAACTGGTTGATTACACAAATCCTCAATTTGATCTGGCGTATGGAACACAGACTACCAGTGGCGGGGAATATTGGGAATCACAATTAGGCTTCTTTGGTCGTATTAACTATAACTTTAAAGAAAAATACCTCCTTGAAGGTAACCTGAGATATGACGGGACATCAAAATTCCCTACAGATCTTCAATGGAGATTCTTCCCCTCTTTTTCAGCAGGCTGGCGGGTAAATGAAGAATCATGGATGGAATGGTCAAAACCAATCCTCAGCGCATTAAAATTACGTGGATCCTGGGGTATCAATGGTGACCAGACGGTTTCAAATTCGCTTTATGTTCCCACTATGGGCGGTTCTCAGAACAGCTGGATAATTTCCGGAGCTAAACTTTATCAGTTCGGAACTCCTGCTGCAGTATCTGCAACAGTTACCTGGCAGGACGTTGTTGCCCTTAACTATGGCTTTGATGCCAGGTTCCTTAAAAGTCAACTTGGACTGTCACTTGATATTTTCCAGCGCGATACAAAGAATATGATTGTTCCTCAGGAGGGTATCCCGGGAACTTTTGGTACAAGTGCACCTCAGGGCAATACAGGCTCATTAAGAACAAAGGGCTTTGAGATTCAGCTTGACTATAATCATCAGTTCAAGAATGGTATAGGTATAAACCTGACTGCTTCCCTTTCAAATGCTATGACTACGATAACAAAATATGGATCTACAAAAAGTATTGACTCATGGTATGTTGGAAAGACTTATGGGGAAATATGGGGCTATACAACCGACAGACTATTCCAGAATGCTGATTTTGCACTGGATGTCAATGGCAAACCTGTAAAAGTAACTGTCCCGACAGAGACAGGAACAGGCACATATTCAATATATCAGCTAGCTGATTCCAAGACTGCAATACAAGGCAGACTTCAGTCAGGAAACTTCTTATTCGGCCCTGGTGATGTCAAGTTTAAAGATCTGAATGGAGATGGATATATTACTCCAGGAAACAGATTAATAACAGATGCAAATGGAAAACCTGATTACGGAGACCTTTCTGTTATAGGTAATTCAACACCAAGATACCTTTATAGTTTCAGGACAGATCTGTATTTTAAAGGTGTTGATTTATCAGTCTTTATACAGGGTGTTGGAAAACGCGAAGTATGGGGCGATGGATTTTTGGCTATCCCTGGTTACAATACCTCAGACGGTGCTATTCCTGAAGCTTACGCAAGCAACTTCTGGAAGCCTGACAGAACAGATGCATATTACCCGTATCCCTATAACCAGGCTGGAAGCAATAATGCATACAATTACCAGATTCAGTCTAAATATCTGCTGAATATGGCTTATTTAAGGATTAAGACTTTATCTCTAGGCTATACAATTCCGGCAAGTCTAACTCAGAAAGTTCATATTGCTAAGTTAAGAGTTTATGGGGCACTGGAGAACTTCTTTACATTCGATCATCTTGGAACAATTCCAATCGATCCGGAGGAAATAGAAGGTTATTCAATGTGGAATACAACTGGCTATAATCTGGGACGATCTGGTGTAGGTGTTCCTACTTATAAGTCTGCATCATTTGGAATTCAAGTAAGCTTCTAATACAACGGAATATGAAAAAGATATCGATAATATTAATGATAGTTGCAGTTTGGGTTTTTACTGGTTGCGAGAAGTTTCTTGACAGACCTTCACTGACAACGATGAACGATCAAAACTATTGGACGTCGGAAAATAACCTCCGTCTGTTTGCAAATGGATTTTACTCAAACTATTTTGTTGGCTATAATTCTACATGGGGAGTGGATTACACACCTTTGAGGGGTTATTACTTTGCAGATGACTATACACAGGCTGGAAAACAGATAAGCTTTGAGATACAGGCACCTGAATCAAGAGCAGTTAACAGTGAAGCAGATGGTTACTGGCTTACAACTTATGCAGGACCCAGCTGGAACTTTGCCTGGGTCAGAAAATCAAATCTCTTCATTGCAAGGATTGAGAGCATAAAAGGTAAATTGACCCCTGAAGTTTACAATCACTGGTCCGCTGTTGGAAGATTTTTCAGGGCATATGAATATTGCCGCCTGGTAAGCGTTTTTGGAAATGTACCTTATTTTGACACAGAGATTAAGGATACAGATTTAAAGACATTGTATAAAGACCGGGACGACAGGACAATGATCATGGATAAAGTATATGACGATTTCAACTACGCATTTGATAACCTGAGATTGTCCGATCTTTCATCCCAGTATCTTAACAAATATATTGCAGCAAGTTTTATTTCGAGATTCATGCTGTTTGAAGGGACCTGGCAGAAGTATCAGCTGAATAATACTGCAAAGGCCAAGCAGTACCTGGATCTGTGCGTTAAAGCTGCAGACTTTGTTAAAGCATCAGGGAAATATACTTTTACAAGTGACTTCAGATCTCTGTTTGGATCGGATGATCTTTCTGGAAACAAAGAGGTAATTCTTTACAGGGTTTATGATGCTGCAATTGGTGTAACACATCATATCGCCTCTTACTCAAATACAACAGAGAGTCAACCACAGGGACCAAATCTGAGCCTTGCCAAAGCATTCGTTTGCTATGACGGAAAACCTTATAAGCTGTCCGGTGTAGCTAATGCTACTACTCTGGATATAAAAAATATGATTGCAACACGCGATCCTCGTTTTGAAGCTACATTCTGGGATGCGCCTAAGAAGGAATCAGGCACCCTTCTATATGCTGATAAATTTATCGACAGGGTGGGTCCAACCTACTATGGAAAAACATACCCGGCAATGTATGGTTCAAATACCAACACTAATGATGCACCTGTTATCAGATTTGCAGAGGTAATGCTGAACTGGATTGAAGCAAAAGCTGAACTTGCTACTATGGGTGGTACAGCTGTTACACAAGCCGATATCGATGCTTCAATAAATGCAATCCGGAAAAGGCCGCTCGATGCCATTGCCACAGGTAAAGGGATAAAACAGACTGCATCTTTGTCACTGGCAAGCCTTCCGGATGATCCTGACCGTGATTCTGATGTATCTTCTTTACTTTGGGAAATCAGGCGGGAAAGAAGAATGGAATTTGTATTTGAACATACCCGCCTTATGGATCTGAAACGCTGGAAAAAGATAAATAAGATGGATGGATCAGCTAACCCGGATATTATGGTTGGCTTGTGGATTAATGTTCCGACTGAATTACCTGAATGGATCGCAACATCAAAAGTTAATAAACTTCAGGTTAAAAAAGATGACGGTACCATTGTTACTTACAATGGAAGCAATGCTGTTCAAATGGTAGGTTATTATGTTCCTGAGAATATTTCCAATAGAGATGCATTTACTGACAGAGTATATCTGGCACCTGTTGGCAATACTCAGATTAACCAGTACAAGGAAAAGGGTTATACTTTAACACAAACCCCTGGCTGGTAGAGATTAGGTTAAGTTTTGAGAAAGAGAGTAGTTCCGACTACTCTCTTTTTTATTTGAATGAGTTCACAGGTTTCACCGGCAGAAGAAATCAGATCCTGATAATCGTACCTTAGTTTTCATTATTTTTGCTTTGATAATAAACTTGTCATGTAATGATAAAAGAAGCGCTCTTAAGCAAATTATACCTTGAACTTACAGGCGAATATCCAGAGCATTTGACTGTACTACCAAAATCTGGCTCTGATCGCATCTATCTTCGTATGGGGAAAGGGCAGTCCTCGATTTTAGGAGTCTGGAATCCAAACAGAAAAGAAAATGATGCATTTACGGGCTTCGCCCGACACTTCAGAGATATAGGATTACGTGTTCCTGAGGTTATAATGTATCTTCCCGACGAAATGGTTTACCTTGCCCAGGACCTCGGGGATCTTGATCTGGTTACCTGGGTTCACGAAAATGGAGGTTCTTCTGATGGTATTAAATCGGTAGAAGAGATGTATCAATCGGTGCTCAGGGAACTTATACGATTCCAGTTTGAGGCAGATAAAGGTCTGGATTATAACCTCTGCTATCCAAGGAAGAGGTTTGACAGGAGTTCTGTTATGTGGGACCTTTATTATTTTAAATATATGTTCCTGAAGTTATCCGGGACCAGTTTTAATGAACAGCTTCTTGAAGATGATTTTTTCAAAATGGCAGAAAAAATTGAATCGGTTAAAACTGAAGGTTTCCTATACCGGGATTTTCAGTCGAGAAATATAATGATCAAGGATGGTGGGCCATGGTTTATTGATTTCCAGGGTGGGAGAAAGGGCGCACCACATTACGATCTGGCTTCATTGCTCCTCGATCCGTACGTAGAATTGGAGAAACCACTTCATGACAGACTTCTTGAGTATTATTGCGATTTGCTTAATGATGTTTTATACAAAGGAAAAGAAACTTTCAGAAAAGAATACAAGGTTTTCGGCATCGTACGACTTCTGCAGGCACTTGGCGCTTACGGATTCAGAGGATTGTATGAAAGAAAACCAAATTTTACTGATAGTATTCCATCTGCTGTTCGTCAGCTCAGCCGGATCTTCGAATCAGCAGAGCTGAGAAATGATTTACCCGAGTTGTCCAGGATTATAAGCTCCTTATATATTAAATGGGGTCACTGGGATCTGGAAGTGAGAAAGAAAACCAACATAATTATTGAAAGCTTCAGTTTTAACAAGGGCATTCCTGAAACTTTTATTGCAGAGGGTGGGTTTATGTTTGATTGCAGATACATTTCTGATCCTTCCGAAGATGAAGAGCTTAAAACTCTTACAGGAAAACACAAAAAAGTGGTAGAGTATTTCGAAGGGAAAAAGGACATACAGGGAATGATTGAGAACGCTTATCATCTGATTACAGGGTCTCTTGAATCCTCCGGAATAGGAAA
>JAHEYW010000019.1 GCA_023251395.1 Bacteroidales bacterium | reverse complement strand
ATTACTGTTGAAAGCGGAAAATGAAAAAGATATCAGGGCTGACCTGAAACACGTCACAGTATATCCCGACCGGGCACAATTAAATCATGAATCATCATTTGATCTTCAGGCTGGGAAAACGATCCTTAAACTTAAAGGTCTTTCTCCATATATTGATGTGCAGAGCATCCAGGTAAAAGGTATTGGGGAGTTTACAATACTATCAGTAAACCAGCAGAATAATTTCCTGGAAAACCTTGAGGACTCTCCCGAGATAAAAAATATAAAAGCACAGATTGAAGCTCTTCAGATAAAATCGGAAGACGAGAATGCCGGTATTAAAACCTTGCAGGAGAAGGAAGCATTTCTTATTGCAAACAGGGCAGTCCTGGTAAAAGAGTCGACCTTTTCAATTGAACAATTCAAGACACTAATGGATCTTTATACCACTAATATTGATCAGGTAAATTCCTCATTATTGAAAAAGACAAGGACAGTAAAGGAATATGAGAAACAGATTGCAGCGCTACAGCAACAGATCTCACAAAAACTCGAAAAACCACAACTCCCATCAGGAGAGATTTCCGTTACAGTATCTTGTGATAAACCGGTTTCCGGAAGAATGTCTTTCAGCTATGTTGTTGTAAATGCCGGATGGTATCCTTCATATGATATCAGGGTCGATGAGATCAGTAAACCGGTAACAATTTTCTATAAGGCAAATGTTTACCAGAACACAGGTGTCGAATGGAAAGATGTTAAACTTAGTTTTTCGAATGCTACACCATGGGTTTCCGGAAATATGCCAATACTGAATACCTGGTTTATCGATTTCTATGTTCCTGTAAGAGCCATGGATTACAACCTTGCCGTCATGAAGAGTGAAGCAGTACCTATGATGGCCCAGGGGGGAGGCATGGAGAAAAAAGCACGGAATGAAGAACCGGCTGCCCCGGTGATGGTTGAGAAAAAAACAGGTGAGATGAGTGTGACTTTTGATGTTGCGGTCCCATACACTATACCTTGCGACGGAAAAGCACAAATCATTGAAATACAGAGAACAACAACTCCTGCTGACTATAAATACGTAACAATTCCCAAATTATCACCATCAGCTTATCTTACAGGGAATATTGCCGATTGGGCAAAGCAGAGCCTCCTGTCGGGTGAAGCAACACTTTATTTCGAGAATGCATTTGTCGGAAAATCTTATCTGAATGTAAACCAGCTTACGGACACCCTTACAATTTCACTGGGCGTTGATAACAGTATCCTGGTGAAAAGAGAAAAGAGAAAAGATTTCACTGCCTCCAGGACTATTGGTTCAAATAAAACTGACACCTATTCATTTATTCTTACTGTAAGAAATAATAAACCAAATACAGTTAAAATCACAGTTAACGATCAAATCCCGGTTTCCTCTAACAGTAACATAACAGTTGAGGCACTTGAGATATCAGGCGGCTCACTGAATCAGGAAACGGGACAGGTTAAATGGGATCTTGAATTGAAATCACAGGAAAAGAAAGACCTGATAATCTCATATTCAGTCAAATATCCAAAGAACCAGAAAATAATTCTGGAATAAACTGAACATCACATATAAAATTTAAAATCGAATATTGCTTCTTACCTTATGAAGATCATCGGGAATATTATCTGGTTAGTTTTTGGAGGAATAATAATAGCTGTCCAGTATTTCGTTGGCAGCCTGGTTCTGATAATCACAATAGTCGGTATTCCGTTCGGAATCCAGACCCTTAAAATGGCATCGCTTGCTCTCTGGCCTTTCGGAAGGACTACTCATGTTCATGAGAGAGCATCAGGCTGTCTGTATATCATAATGAATGTTTTATGGCTTTTAACGGGAGGTATATGGATAGCCGTTTCTCATCTGTTTTTCGGGCTCCTGCTATGTATAACCATCATTGGGATTCCTTTCGGAATGCAGCATTTTAAGCTGGCAGGAATTGCGTTGAGTCCGTTTGGGCGTGATTTAGTTTACGGATAAAGACAAAAGGGGAAGAATTAGTTAGATATTTTATTGAACATGTATTCTGCGATTATCTGCGAGATCTGCGGGAAAACAATTACATTTTCTTATTATTACACTTCCAAAAGCGTAAATAAAAGATTAAAATGATGGATTCTGAAGGAGGAAAAACACCAATAGGCAATCTTGGGAAATTTGGTCTGATTGAGCATCTGACAAAAGACTTAAAATCAAAAAACAAAACGACGGTCATGGGAGCCGGAGATGATAGCGCGGTAATTGAAAATGGCGATTATCTTACTCTTGTTTCTACTGATCTTCTTCTTGAAGGGATCCATTTCAATCTCACCTATACTCCCTTCAGGCATCTTGGCTACAAGGCTGTAATACGGGGTATTTCAGATATATATGCAATGAACGGGGCCCCGGAGCAGATCCTTATCTCTCTTGGAGTAAGTGCCAGATTCCATATTGAACAGCTGGATGAACTTTTTGAAGGAATAAAAATTGCCTGCCAGAAATATGCTGTAGACCTCGTTGGAGGTGATACGACCAGTTCACTTACCGGATTTACTATTGGAGTTACTGCTTTGGGTAAGGTTGAAAGAAACAGGATTGTAAGGAGAGACGGCGCAAAACCAAATGACCTTATATGTGTTACCGGAGATCTCGGTGCATCATTTCTTGGTCTGCAGCTTTTATCAAGGGAAGGAAAACTTTCCAGGGCTGATAAAGATTTTAAACCCGATTTCTCTGGTTATGAATATACTATTGAAAGACAATTGAAACCTGAATTCCCTTCGGGTACCGTTGTTGAACTTTCAGAAAAGGGTGTTTTGCCAACTGCAATGATTGATGTATCTGACGGACTTGCTTCAGATCTGCTTCATGTTTGTAAGTCGTCAGGTACCGGATGCAGGATCCATTCGGAGAAGATCCCGATTGATCAGGAGACATACAGGCTGGCTCAGGAATTTAATATTGATCCCGTTACGGCTGCCCTGAATGGTGGTGAGGATTATGAACTTCTTTTTACAGTCTCACTGGAAAACTATGAAAAAGTAAGACAGATCTCTTCAGTCAAAATAATTGGTCATATGACAAATCCCGAAATGGGAAAATATCTCGTCACACCAGATGGAGCTGAAGCTGAACTGAGCGCTCAGGGATGGATTGGATAAAGGACTAATAAGAGTTTTAATTTTTATCTGGGTCCTTTTATTATTCCCCTTTCGGATTTCCTGATGAATTCCAGGATATAATCCCTGTCAAATGATGGCTTGAAATCCTGCTCGATACGTTCAAGAGCCTGTGAAGTATTGAGTTTGCTCTGGAAAAGTACCCTGTATATATTGTGTATTTCGTCTATTCTTTCTTTTTCAAATCCTCTTCTGACAAGTCCGACAGTATTTAATCCCATAAATGCAAGCGGGTCCCTGTCTGCTTTGATATAAGGAGGAACATCAATCCGTACTTTCCCGGTTCCTCCAATAAAAACATGACCTCCTATACGGGCAAACTGATGAACCATTGATCCGGCGCTGATAATTGCCCAGTCATCAACTTTTACTTCACCCGCCATAGCAGCTCCGTTGCCAACGATACAATTGTTTCCGACATTACAATCATGTCCGATATGGGACAAAGCCATTAGAAGGCAATTATCTCCGACAACTGTTTTGCCGACAGCTAAGGTTCCGCGATTAACCGTTGCACCTTCCCTTACAGTTGTGTTATCTCCGATCTCAGCAGTTGATTCTTCGCCCTGGAACTTAAGATCCTGAGGGATCCCTGAAATTACGGCACCCGGAAATATCCTGCATTTTTTTCCTATTCGTGCGCCGTACATTATTGTGGAGTTTGGACCAATCCATGTACCGTCACCAATCGTGACGTTTTCAGCAATGTAAGCAAATGGTTCAACTACTACATTTTCACCTAATCTGGCTTCTGGATGTACATAAGCTAATTTAGAGATCATAGAAGTATTATTTATTTTTTACTATCTGAGCTACCAATTCTCCTTCAACAGCAAGTTTACCACCAACAAATGCCTGTCCGAACATTTGTACAATCCCTCTTCTTACAATATCTGAAAGTTCCATCTTCAATATCACAGTATCTCCCGGTACCACTTTTTGTTTGAATTTTACCTTATCAATCTTCAGAAAATATGTTGAATACTTTTCAGGTTCCTCAACCATATTCAGTACCAGCACACCTCCTATCTGGGCAAGCGCTTCGACCAGCAGAACACCCGGCATGACAGCCTCATCAGGGAAGTGACCCTGAAAAAATGCTTCCGTATTTGTTACATTCTTAATACCTACAATGGAAGCTTCGTCAATATGAATGACCTTATCAACAAGCAGGAAAGGATATCTGTGAGGCAGTCTTTTCTTTATTTCCTCTATTCCGAACACTGGCGGAATTTCCGGGTTATAAACAGGAATATCTCCCTTGGAATGAGTTTTTCGTATCTCCTGTCGTATTATTTTAGCAAGCCGTGTATTTGCGAAATGGCCTGGTCTGGTAGCAACAACTTTACCCTTTATTGGTTGTCCGACAAGTGCAAGGTCTCCCATCAGGTCAAGAAGCTTATGTCTGGCTGGTTCATTCGTGTATCTTAATTCAGTATTATTAAGTATCCCTTCCTTATGAGTTGTGATACCTGGTCTGTTGAACAGCTTTGCGATACGGTCGATTTCCTCCTGGGATACCTCTTTTTCAAGAATGACAATTGCATTATCAAGGTCGCCGCCCTTAATAAGCCCCATTTTGAATAATGATTCCAGTTCATGGAAAAATACAAATGTTCTGCTTCTGCTTATCTCCTCTTCAAAATCTTCTATTTTATCAAGGATTGAGTACTGATTCCCCAGGATCTTTGAGTTATAATCAATCAGGACATTAATGCTGAAGTGGTCGTCGGGGTAAAGGATTAGGTCAACTCCATGTTCCTCATCAGAAAATGTTATTTTCTGTTTGACGATATAATAATTGCGTTCCTCTTTCAGTTCAACGATCCCGGCTTCTTTGATTGCCTCAACAAATTTCCATGAAGACCCCCCCATGATTGGAGCTTCAGGTCCATTAAGATCGATAAGGGCATTATCCACCTTCATACCATGAAATGCTGCAAGCACATGTTCAATTGTGCTGACAGAAGCATTGTTATGAACCAGTGTTGTCCCCCTCGATGTTTCTGTAACATGTTCAGCATGAGCATCAATAACAGGTTTTCCAGGCAGATCCGTTCTGCAAAATTTATAGCCGAAATTGGCTGGAGCCGGCTTAAGTGTAATAGTAACATTTATGCCTGTATGAAGACCCTTGCCAGTCAGGCTAATCTCCTTTGCAAGTGTTCTCTGTTTTTCGCTCATTTATAAACTTATTGAAAATTCGGGTACAAAAAAAAGAAAAATATTCAGAACTCGACAAAAAATTGCTTTTAAACAGAGTTTTAGTGAAAACAAATATGTCGGGATCTGATTATTTTTTCTTCAATGCATTAATTTCTCTTTCGTTAGCGCTTACCTTTCTGTTTATGTCAGGCAGATCTTTAAATACTGCAGATGCCCTGTACCATTGCTTATATGGTATTGCTGGAATTCCCTGAAGTATCTGGTTCTCTTCCTTTACTTCCTGTGCTATGCCAGATTTTGCACCAACTTTGGTCCCATCGGCAACTTTAATATGTCCGATTATTGCCACTTGTCCGCCCACCATACAGTTCTTGCCGACTTTTGTCGAACCAGCAATTCCGGATTGTGCGGCAATGACAGTGTTTTCACCTACCTCAACATTATGGGCTATCTGAATCAGATTATCCAATTTAACTCCTTTATGGATAATTGTTGAACCCATAGTAGACCGGTCAATGGCTACATTTGCACCAATTTCTACATTATCTTCAATTACCACATTTCCGATCTGAGGGATTTTCATGAATTCGCTTTCTGATTGAGGAGCAAATCCGAAACCATCACTTCCGATTACTGTCCCGGCATGGATTGTGCAATTGTCTCCAACAAGACATTCATGATAAATGGTAACATTCGGATATATTGTGCTGCTTTGTCCTACACTGACATTGTCACCAATATACACATTGGGATACAGTGCGCAATTATCACCTATTATGCTGTTTTCACCGATAAACACATTTGCTCCGATATAAACATCCTTTCCAATTCTGGCACTCTGTT
This sequence comes from Bacteroidales bacterium, assembly GCA_023251395.1. Lineage (GTDB taxonomy): Bacteria > Bacteroidota > Bacteroidia > Bacteroidales > VadinHA17 > LD21. The sequence goes on along the minus strand of JAHEYW010000019.1, from coordinate 18,366 downwards.
CTATTACTGCAGTATTATGTATACCTTTTTTCCGTGGTCTGGCCTGTTCAACCATTGTAAGAAGTGATGCGAAAGCTTTATATGCATCCTGAACACGGATGAGTGTCGCGGAGACTCTCTGTGAAGGAACAAAATCTTTATTTACAAGAATCGCTGAAGATTTGGTTGTATAGATATACTGTTCGTATTTTGGGTTTGCAAGGAAAGAAAGTGCCCCTTCGTGCCCCTCCTCAATCTTTGCAATTGTATTTACTTTAACATCAGGATTGCCTTCAATTTCTCCTTTTAAAAATCCTGCTATTGTTGCGACAGTAAATTCCATTTTGTTTCATTTTATTATTGACATTCTTTCGGGAAACAAAGAAAGTACTTTATTATTCTTTCTGAAAGAAACCGGTGATCAAACATATCAGAGACATCGGTAAAATCTTTAATAACTCCTGATTTATTTAAAATTTTAATATCAGGTGAATCAGGAGCATAAGCCAGATTTGAAACATTACCTGTAAATATAAAATATTTTGTCTGGTCAGGTGTTATTCCAAGCTTAACTGTTATAGCTGATCTCAGGTCTGTTACTCTTTTTTCATTAAACGGTTCGTTCTGCAATTCTACTGCAAGAAGATTTCTCGTGATTAGTCTGCCGGAAAGGTTAGAGAGAATTTTATCAGAATGTTCAGCCCAGTACTTTATTGAGACAAGTATATCGCTGTCATCCAGCCTTGTAAAATTTAATGCTATTTGTCCCGGAGTAAACACACCTCTCCCATCGATATCTGGTTTGCCAAGATCATTGTAAAGGAAAAACCTTAAAGCCGGAGTAGCATAAAGGTCAATTCCGGAAGTGGCTAATTCTTTTGCCCTTTTCAGAATATTGACAAGAAGGCTTTCAGCAGAAATAACCGTTTTATGCATGTAAACCTGCCAGTACATTAAACGTCTGGCAATAATGAATTTCTCAAGTGAATAGATTCCTTTTTCGTCTATCACAAACCGGTCGTTGACAACATTAAGCATTCTTATTATTCTGTCTGATCCGACTGATCCTTCAATTACACCGGTAAAAAAACTATCTCTTCTGAGGTAGTCAAGCCTGTCCATATCAACCTGCCCTGCAATAAGCTCATGCAAGAACTTCCTTTTATACTTATCCATGAAGATTTCAATGGCCAGTGTTAATTTTCCATTGAAGACTTCATTGAGTTTATTCATCAGCAGCATTGATATTTCCTCATGTGAAATACCGGGAATAATCGAATCTTCGAGTGCATGGGAAAATGGTCCGTGGCCTGAATCGTGCAAGAGGATAGCAATTAATGTAGCCTCCTTTTCCTCCCCGGATATTTTTACATTTTTATCAGTAAGCGTCTGCATCGCCTGCTCCATCAGATGAAGAGCGCCGATTGCATGCTGGAATCTTGTATGTGTTGCACCCGGATATACGAAACTTGTCAGACCTAATTGTCTGATGTTTCTTAGTCGCTGAAACCAGGGATGCTCAATCAGGTCAAAAATAAAATCTCCTGGAATGGATATGAACCCATATACTGGGTCATTGATTATCTTCCTTTTATTTGTATGATAGGTCACTGGCGGAAATTTGATTTACAAAAGTATGAATAAGTTTCAAATCAGCTTACAGGGTATTTTCAGGAATTACATCGTTCCGGACTGAAAGACCTTTTTCATCGTTTTTTGAGAGATAAATATCTTGTGAAGAATCTATATATTTCAGAACCGACATCTATATCAAAATTAAAAAAAATACTGAACTGCGGAATAATTACGACCTTTTAATAGTCTAACCTGTGATTCTAGTATTATTCTGCAAGCCACTTATCAAGCAAACATTCATGAAAATCGAAATACGGGATCTCAATCAAACATACCCTAATGGTAATCAGGCACTTAAAAATGTCAATCTAGATATAGATAATGGAATGTTTGGACTTCTTGGTCCAAATGGTGCGGGGAAATCTACCTTGATGAAAATACTGGTCACACTGATGAAACCGACATCAGGCATTGTCCTGGTAAATGGCATGGATATCCAGAAGCACAGGAAAGAGCTGAGAGGTATGCTGGGGTATCTTCCTCAGGATTTCAGGTTCTTCGCAGCACTAAAGACCTGGGAATTTCTGGATTACACCGGGTCGCTGGCTGGATTGAAAAACCGGAAAGAAAGAATGAAAGAGGTTGATCGTCTTCTCGACCAGGTAGGGCTTCTTGAAGCACGTGACAGGCAGGCTAACAGGCTTTCCGGAGGTATGAAAAGGAGGCTTGGTATTGCTCAGGCTCTTATCGGAAATCCCAAGATCATAATTGTTGATGAACCAACAACAGGACTGGATCCTGATGAGAGGATCAAATTCCGGAATGTGCTTTCACAACTAAGCCAACAGGATGTAATTATCATTCTATCGACACATATTGTTGGTGATATCTCTTCTACATGTCAGTCGATGGCATTGCTTAATCGTGGTGATTTAGTATACAATGGCTCACCTGAGAATCTAGTCAAACATGCTGAAGGACATGTATTCAAGCTAAACCTTACTCCGGCGGAATATGAAATTGCCAAGGAGAAATTTAATGTGATCTCAACTATCCCCGTCGATTCTGGCTGGGAGGTACAGATTGTTTCTGACGAGGCTCCTGAATACTCATTTACCAGCATAATACCAAACATAGAGCATGCTTATGTTTATTTTATGGAGCATAAATTACAAACTTCTTTGATTGACTGAAAATATAATATTGTATGCTTTCCTTCATAAATATTAAAACCGTTGCCAGATATGAGGCTAAGACACTCAGGAGAAGCTGGTTTTACAGATTATTCTCAATAGGTGCCATTCTGATATTTACAATCATTAATATCGGGATGTTCTCACCTATAGGCTCGGAGAACTGGGAGGCAGTTGCCATCTCTTCGTTACTTCCCCAGTTCAACCTTTATTTACTGAACATTGCTCAATCGGTCGTGGTGATTTTTCTTGCCTCAGATTTTTTGAAGCGTGATAAAAAGGTCGATACCAATGAGGTCCTTTACACAAGATCGATGTCAAATTTTGAATATATTATCGGGAAAACATGGGGAATACTGAGACTTTTCCTGACACTCAATCTCATCATATTAGCCATCGGACTTATTATCAATATCATATCAAGGAGCATGACTGTTGATTTCAAATCATATGTTTATTTTCTCCTTATTATTACAATTCCAACTTTGATTTTCAGTCTTGGACTGTCATTCACACTGATGTCACTCATCAAGAACCAGGCAGTGACCTTTTTGATACTTCTTGGCTATGCTGCTGCCAATATCTTCTATATCTATTTCAGGGCAGGTTTGGTCTTTGACTATATGGCTTTTGGTCTTCCTGTTTTCAGATCTGGTATGATAGGATTTGAAAACCTCAGCTTCATTGTTAACCAGAGGCTGATTTACCTGTTTGCAGGACTCTTTCTGGTAATGTCAACTATTCTGTTGTTCAAACGGTTACCTCAATCAAGATTTCACAGGATATTGACAATTTCAGGCTTTTTCGTTTTTCTTGCCGGTACGATAATATGCACAATCAATACATACTCTTTTTATAGGAAGGATCTGGCAGATAAAAGTCGGGTACTAAAGGTAAATAGGGACTTCGAGGATAAAAAATTCCCGAGTATTACAGATGCATCAATTGAGTATTTGCAGAAGGGAGAATCACTTGAGGCAAAAGTTGAACTCAAAATATTAAATGATAATAGCGAACCTCTTAGCCAATACTTTTTCTCACTTAATCCTGATCTCAGGGATACCAGAATTACATCTGATGGTAAGGATCTGAAATTTAAAAGGACTTACCATATTATCGAAATTGAACCAGTGAAATCTCTCAACACCGGCGAATCGGATAAACTTGAATTTGAGTATACCGGAAAGATAAATGAGGCTTTCTGCTATCCGAATTATAAAGATGATATAACTGAGAATCCTTACAGGGTAAGCCTCATAAATATTAAGAAAAGACAGGCCTTCCTTACAAAAAATTATGTTCTTCTTACACCTGAATGTCATTGGTATCCGACTGCAGGTCTCAACTTCTATCCATCCAATCCGGCTCAGTTAAAAATCGATTTTACAAATTATTTGCTTAAGGTAAAAACAGAAAATAATCTTGTTGCGGTATCACAGGGAAGAATGCAGAGGGAAAATGGCTATTTTATCTACAAACCCGACTTCCCCCTGACAGGTCTTACAATAGCAATAGGTAATTACCAGTCAGATAATCTTAAGGTAGCTAATACTGAATTTATTACTTATCATTTCCCCGGAGATGATTACTATAAAAAAGATCTTGCTGCATTGAAAGATACCTTGCCCATTCTGGTTTCAGGTCTGCTCAAAGACCTGGAATCAAACTTCTCCACAAAATATCCTTTCGGGACATTAAGTTTGCTTGAAGTGCCTGTCCAGTTTTATTCATTCCCAAAAGAAAGTACACAGACAAGGGCGGAGATACAGCCCTCAATGGTTCTGCTACCTGAACGACTTGCAACTATTAACCAGGCTGGATTTTATAAACAATTCTCCCAACAAAAGAAAAGGATGAAAAGAGGAGGTCAGGTAATAACTGATAAAGACCTACAAGTAAGAATATTCAATAACTTCATGAGAAGTACCTTTATCAGTGGTGAAAACTTCAGGTTCAATAATGGAGTTGCAGTTAATGAACCAACCCGGTATCTCCTGGGACCAAGCTTTTACTTTTTCAAGAACAATTTTTATTCTTCAGAATATCCGGTAATAAATTCAGTATTTGAAGTCCATCTTCAAAAAGTAAATAACCCAGGCATGTCAGGAATGCAGGCTATGAGCGGAAACCTTTCTGACAACGATGTGGCTAATCTCATCCTCAGGAATCAAAGTTTCAAAGAGATACTTGCAAACAGACCGGGAGGTGATACGTTAAGTACGATCCTGACAATTAAAGGAGATGGTCTTTTTAATTTCATAAGGTCAAAAGCGGGTATTGATGAATTTAAGGACTGGTTCGTTAAGTATATCGATGATCATAAGTTTAAAAGGGTTGACATAAAGGAATTTAATAATGATATAAGAGAAAAATACGGATTTGAATTCTATCCTTACCTGTACGACTGGTACAATGTTAAGGAACAACCCGGATTCTTGTTTAATAATCTGCTGGCTACACAGATTGTCGTAGGGAACAGATCGAGATACCAGGTGACATTTACAGCAGTTAATCCTGAATCAACAGGAGGTTTGTTCAATGTTGCATTCCGCACAGGTGCCATGGGAGGCAGAGGTGGGGCCCGCGGAGGGGGTGGTGGCGGGGGCTTTAGTTTTGGTGGCAGCGGTGGCGGTTTTGGCGGCGGAGGTGGTGGCATCGGCGGGGCCGGGGGTGGAGCAGGAATGGCAGGAAGGTTCTCTTCACAAGGACGTGGAATGGAAGCTTTAGATGTTTCCAGGATAGTTTACCTGGGGCCAAACCAGACAAAAAGGATTGGAATAGTTCTTGATGCTGTTCCACGGTCTATGATGATAAATACTCTATTCTCAAAGAATGTTCCCGGGCAGATAACCTTACCAATAGACAACATTATTAAACCCAAAGATCCGGAAAAAGAATTTTCAGGAGAAGAAATCCTTACAGGTTATTCACCTGTTGCAGATACCAGTGAAATCATTGTTGATAATGAGGATATGGGATTTACAATTGGCAGACAGAATACTGCCAACCGGCTTAAAAGATTGTTGGGGATACAAAACAAAAATGCAAATATCTATCAACAAATCAGTATGATGAAAATTCCATCCATCTGGCAGCCGATTGTTCAATCCGTTTATTTCGGGAAATATATCAGATCAGCTTTGTATACCAAAGGTGGTACCGGTGACAAAACTGTTATCTGGAAATCATATATCAGGGAACCAGGATACTATGATATTTTTTGCTATATAGGTAAATCTGTTGACAGGATGATGGTAACCGGAGGTGGTGGCTTTGGTGGACCTGGAGGGCCTGGTGGACAGGGTGGTGTCGGCGGTGGAGGCAGACAGGGAGGAACCAGGCAGGGAGGTGGTACACGGCAGGGAGGAGATGCAGGGATAACAGGTGGCATGCTCGGTGAAGCAGAGGGAAACCAGATGAGAGGTTCACGTGAACAGGGTGCGCCATATAAAGAATTTCACTTCCATGTATCCTATGACGGAGGTTCTGAAGACATTGCATTTGATTATGTAAGTGCTGAAGGCGGATGGAACAAGCTCGGAACCTACTATCTGAAGTCGGATACAGCAAAAGTCTCGCTCACTAATTTATCGGGAGGAAGGATTGTTATTGCCGATGCTATAAAATGGGTAAAACAGAAATAAAAGATGGAAGCCGGAACTAGGAAGTAATAATCTTAGGTTCATTGCCATGACTTCAAGTGAGAAAAAAATAAAAGACAGAAATATAAAGACAGAATTATCAAGAATTTACAGTTTAAATTTTTCCCCAGATGAAAAAGAAATTTTTGTTTAAAAAGCATGTACTTATTTCATTGCTTTTTATTTCAGGATTCATTCCGAATACTGCAAATGCACAAAAGGGGCTTACCCTTGAACAGGCATTATCTGTTGCAGAGGATAACAGTCCAACAGTTATCAAGATGCGACTCAATCTTCAGAGAAATCAGGAAAACCTTAATGCCCAGAATGCGGCACTTAAATCCAAATTTGCTCTTTCAGTTGATCCTATTGAATATTCTCAGAACAGGGCATACCAATCAAGTCTTTCAAGTTATAATACTACAAAGTCAGCACAGAGTGGAGGATCATTTACAATAGTTCAACCCTTTCTCCCTACTGATGCGACAATAACCCTTAGTGATAATTTCAGTTATACCAACAACCTTTATAATGAGCTTTTCCCAAACAGCAAGGGTGAGTTTTTCAATAATGATCTGGGGATCCAGATAAATCAACCATTATTCACATACAACAGGACAAAACAAAACATTAAGACACTGCAGCTACAGCTTGAAAATGCTCAACTCTCATATGCAGTACAGCTACTGGCAACAGAAAAAAGTGTTACCCAGTCTTTTTATTCAGTTTACCAGGCTCAGCAAAGCCTTGAAATATCAAACCAGGCTCTTCAGAATATGATAAAGAGCTATGAGGTTACAAAAAATAAAGCAGATGCTGGCATTTCAGCACAGTCGGAAATGTTTCAGGCGGAACTTAACCTTGAGACTTCAAAATCAGACTATGAGAATAAACAAGTTTCATTTGAAAATACAAAGGATCAATTCAAGAACCTGATCGGGATGAGTTTGTATGATGATATCAGTGTTATACCAAATATAGCTGTAGATACAACGATAAAGATTGACATTGCTTTTGCACTCGACCAGGGGCTTAAGAATAGAATGGAGCTGAGACAGAGACAAATAACAATTGAATCGTCTCTGCTCGACATGGTTACGGTAAAGGCAATGAATGAATTCAAAGGAAATCTTGGCCTCTCCTTTGGATTCAATGGCAACAACAAGCTCATTGAGGATCTTTATAAAAATCCCAAGAACAACGAAAATGTTGCTTTGTCATTTCAGATCCCGATCTACGACTGGGGTCAGGAACGATCAAGAATTAAAGCGCAACAGGCAACTATTGAATCAAACAAGGTTGATCTTCAGGTACAACAAAATGATATCATTCTGGCCGTAAGGCAAAGTAACAGAAGCCTCAGGAACCTTGTCAACCAGATTCTTATAGCGAAACAATCGGTTAATAATGCCCAGCTGACATACGACCTTAATCTTGAAAAATATAAGAATGGCGACCTCACTGGAATGGATCTAAGCATTTATCAGAACCAGCTCTCTCAGAACAAACTCAATTATACAAGCTCATTGATATCTTACAAGCTGGAACTTCTGAATATGAAGATTCTGACTCTTTACGATTTTGAAAAAAACATACCTCTTTCTCCAATTAAAACACTTGATAAATAACCGTCATATGAAAAGAAATTTATACGTAATACTTGCTGTTGCTTTGGCGGCTAACAGCTGCGGAAATCAAACCCAGAACCTGACAGCAGACGTAGAGATACCTGTATCAGTTCAGGATGCAAACCTGAAATCAATTGAAGAATATATCAATACTTCCGGAACAGCGTTTCCTGTTGGCGATATTATAGTTAAATCCGAAATAACAGCCAATTACTACCTTGAGAAAAATCCCAGGACAGGTAGATCCTGGCAGCTAAATGACAGGGTTAAAGCAGGAGATCTTATCGCCAGGCTAGAGGACAGAGAATACATGAATGGTATTAAGCTTGAAACCAACCAGCTGAACCTTGAGCTAACAGAAAGTGAACTAAAAAAGCAGCAGTCGCTTTATGAAAAAGGGGGTGTAACACTATTTGATCTTAAAACAGCAGAAATAAGCAGGATCAATGCAAAGACAGCTGTTGAGACATCAACCCTCCAGTTAGCTAAAACAAGGATAACTGCCCCGATTGAAGGATTTATTGTTGATCTTCCCTATTACACCCAGGGAACAAGGGTAAACACCGGATCAATTATGATTGAAATAATGGAGTATACCTCGATGTACATGAATGTCCAGCTGCCTGAGAAATATATTTCTGTTATTAAACCAGGACAGATTGTCAAGCTCACAAACTACACTATTCCAAAAGATACAATAATTGGTAATATAACACAGTTATCTCCAGCAATAAACTCTGAAACCCGGACTTTTGCCGGTACAGTCCTCGCACATAACCAGAATTATCTGCTGAGACCCGGAATGTTCGTTAAAGCAGATATAGTTGTTAACAGGAAGGATTCAGTAATCGTTATACCGAAAAGTATAATTCTTTCAAGGCAGAGGGGTAAGACAATATTCGTAATCGAACGTGGAACATCAGCAGCAGAAAGGATAGTACGTACCGGGCTTGAGAACCTCACAGATGTTGAAGTAGTTACCGGGCTTTCCAAAAATGAACGCTATGTAACATCAGGTTTTGAAACTCTTAGTACCAGGTCAAAGGTTAAAATCATTAAGTAAACATCATGAAGAGGATTGCCCAATTTGCTGTAAAGTATCCGGTTACAGTATTAATGCTTGTTCTAGGCATTGTACTACTGGGGATTATTTCCCTGGGAAAACTGGGTACTGACCTGTTTCCCAACCTGAACAATCCTAAGATCTATGTTCAGCTAACGGCTGGTGAGAAACCACCCGAGGAGATAGAAAAAAACTATGTTGAACAGATCGAGTCACTGGCAATGAGACAGAGTGATGTAATCAATGTTTCTTCATCCACAAAAGTGGGCTCAGCCACAATAACCGTTGAGTATAATTCAAACAAAGACATGGATGAAGCTTTTCTCGATCTTCAAAAGGCTCTCAACTCATTCAGCCAGAATTCGGATATTGAATCATTTGATATTTCACAATATGATCCGAATGCCTCGCCGGTGATGATAATAGGATTCAGAAACAAGTCAATCATCAATATGGATGAGCTGAGAAAAGTTGCAGAAAACTACATCAGGAATGAACTTATCCGTATTGAGGGAGTAGCAGATGTTAAGCTTACAGGCCAGGAAGAGAGTCAGATCGTTATTGAGACCAATAAATATATACTTGAGTCATTCGGATTGACCTCTGATGGGATTGCCTCACAAATTTCAAATTACAATAAGAATGTTTCAGGCGGTTCAATTGTTGATCTGGGTCTGAAATATACAGTTAAGGGAGTAAGCGTACTTGAAGATATTAGTGATCTGGAGAATATTGTTGTGGGTTTTAAACAATCTACCACGGTTACTGTTTCAGGTACAGCTAATGAAAAAATACCTGTCTACCTGAGGGATGTTGCGACAATTAAAATTGAAAATAAGGATCCTTTGAACATAATCACGATCAATGGTGAAAGATGTTTAGGATTATCAATTTTCAAGGAACCAAAGTATAATACCGTTGATGCAGTAAAGAACCTAAATTCTGCAATTAATACTCTATCCAAAGCTCTCCCGGATTATGAATTCAAAGTTGTCAAAGACCAGGGTAAATATATTGAAAGTGCAATAGGTGAGGTCAAGACTTCCGGTTTGATCGGGATTTTACTTGCAATGATAGTGCTGTACGTATTTCTTAGGAGAATAGGAACCACAATGGTTGTGAGCGTTGCAATACCTATCTCAATTATTGCAACATTCAACCTCATGTACTTTAATCACCTGACCCTGAATATAATGACACTCGGAGGTCTAGCACTTGGGGCTGGAAGGCTTGTTGATGATGCTATTGTTGTTCTGGAGAATATTTCCCGTAACAGGGACGAAGGTATGTCGCTTTATGATGCAGTTATTGTTGGGACAGGGCAGGTAGGTAGCGCTATTACCGCTTCTACAATAACAACAATTGTTGTTTTCCTTCCAATTGTGTATCTCAGGGGAGCCTCAGGTGAAATGTTCAAGGATATGGCATGGACCGTGGCATTTGCTCTCATTTCCTCCCTTTTTGTTGCTATGCTTGTAATCCCGATGCTTGTAAGTACTCTTTTTAAAGAGAAGAAAGGAAGCAATGTTGAGCTTAGCAGTCCCATGCAGTTCAGATGGTATCCCGGGTTTCTTTCAAGAGTGATCGAGAGAAGAGGTCTGGTTATAATTCTTGCTATTCTTTTCATCGGACTTGCTGTTCTAATTATACCCCGGCTTGGAAGCGAATACATGCCAAAAGCAGCCTCATCCGAATTTACTGTCGGGTTAAAACTTCCTGAAGGAACAAGCCTTGCAAGATCACAAAGTACGATCCAGAAAATAGAAAGTACCATTCGTGAGATTCTTGGAGACAAGATTGACATGATTTACAGCCAGGCAGGTGGAGATATTAACACAACGACCACTCAATCTTCCACTTCCAATTATGAAAACGTTGCAAATATTAAGATCTTTCTTAAGAGCAAATATGCAACGCTTACCGAGGAAGCAATGAGACAGACAGAATCATATCTTAAGACCGTACCTGAAATGAGTGTGACTCTTTCCCAGGAAGAATCTGCTCTTCAGTCTTCATTAGGTACAAATCAGGCACCTTTTGTTGTTGAGGTGAAAGGGAAGGATTTCAGTGAAATAGAGAATATCATCAAAGATGCCAAAACACAACTGCAAATCAATTCAGGTCTTTATAATATAACCACCTCGCTTGATGAAGGGACACCTGAGGTTGAAGTTGCAATTGACAGGTTTAAGACCAGCTATTATAATGTTCCTGTATCAAGCGTAATAAGTCAGATCCAGAGTTATCTTACCGGGGCTTCAGCAGGAACAATGCAGAAAGAGGGTGAAATGAAAAACATTATTATCAGGCTTGGTGATCTTACGCTTCACCAGCTTGAAGATCTGCTGATAACAGCGGGTTCTGTAAAAGTCCCATTAAGTTCATTGGCCACGATTAAGACTGTAGTCTCCCCAAGGGAAATCACAAGGCGTGATCAAAGCCGGACAAGTTATATTTATGCAATGGTTAACAATTCAAAGCCTCTTGACAAAGTAGTTAAGGAAGCAAATCTTGAACTTAAAAGTGTTCCATTACCTGCCAATTACAGGATGCAGATCACCGGAGAAGAAATACTCAGGAAAGAATCAATGTCCAACCTGACATTCGCCCTGATTCTGTCAATTGTTCTGGTATTCATGGTGCTTGCTGCTGAATTTGAATCAGTTATTCAACCATTTGTTATTTTACTCACAATACCACTTGCAGTTGTTGGAAGCATACTTACGTTTTTCATTCTTGGCAAAAGCCTGAATATGATGGCATATATAGGCATAATAATGCTGGGAGGCATCGCTGTAAGCAATGCTATTATTCTTATTGACAGGATCAATCAGCTGAGAGAAAGCGGCATGGGGAAAAAAGATTCAATTATTCTCGGAGGTTCGCAGAGAATAAGACCTATCCTCATGACAAGTCTTACTACTATTTTTGCTCTCATCCCACTTACTATAGGAATAGGGGAAAGCGCTTCGCTGAGATCACCAATGGCACTTGCAGTAATCGGTGGTATGATAACATCAACTATTCTGACGCTGATTGTAATCCCTTGTGTATACTGGGTTTTTGATTCTTTATCTGATATTATTCTCAGAAGGAAGCCTGTAAATCAATAATTTACATTAATACCAAGATTTCTTAAAATGAAATTCATTATAAAAAGAAAAGTCCTTATCGGTATGCTCTTTATTGGAATAACCTTACTAGGTTATGTTTCCTATAAGAGACTGCCGATTGAACTTTTCCCTAACTCTCAGTTACCGACATTAATTGTCCAGGTTTCATCAACCCTGGAGCTTGATCCAAACTACATTGAAAGTCAGGCGATCATACCGCTTGAGGGAGCAATAGGAACTCTGGAAGGAATCGAAAAAATCGAGACTAATATTTCCTCTCGTTCTGGTACTATAAACCTTTACTACAACCAGAACGCGAACATGAAATATGCCAACCTTAAGCTTCAGGAAAAGATAGACCAGGTCAAATCGTCACTACCATCACAATTCAGACTGACGGTGGTAAAAGTTGATATTACACAGGCGACAAGCCAGTTTATGCAGCTTCAGATAAGAGGTGAGGGAGGGGTTGACAGGATAAGAAATGTAACTGATGAACAAATTACTCCTGAACTTGAGAACCTAACCGGAATTGCAGGGGTTCAGGTATATGGAGGGCAGGCAAAGTCAATTGAGATAAGACTTAATGAGAAAGCATGCAAAGCATATGGTATTACAATGTCACAGGTAACAAGCCTTCTCAATAACAACGGGAATGACATGACCTTTGTTGGAACAGTTAAGGACGGGAGCAATAAGATGTTTGTTCATGTTACATCTCAGTATACCGACGTAAAAGATATAGGGAATATTGTTGTAAAACAAAACGGATCTGTTACACTTAAAGATATTGCGGAAATAGTTTTCGGATTAAAGGAACAGACATCATACAGCCGTATTAATGGCATGGATGCAGTTACGGTAACCCTTATTAACGACACCCAGGCAAATCTTATTGACCTTTCGCATAAAACCCTCAGTTTAGTAAGCAAAATCAACGATAACCTTAAATCACAAGGTGTTGAAATAGTTGTTCAGAACAATACCGCCGAGATTATGGAGACGAACCTCAATGAGATAATCCATCTTGCATTCGAAGGCGGTATTCTTGCAATACTTATTCTCTGGTTCTTTCTCCGTAATATTCGTCTGGTAATCGTTATTGCTCTTTCAATCCCGATTTCCGTATTTACTGCATTTAACCTGTTCTATGCATACAATATATCAATCAACAGTCTTACATTGGTAGGTATAGCTCTGGCTATAGGAAGGCTTGTCGACGATTCGGTAGTTGTACTTGAGAACATTTACCGGCTTGTGAGTCAGGGCAATGAAGTTGACTCTGCAGTAAAGCAGGGAACAATTGAAGTATGGAGATCAATTTTTGCAGCAACACTTACAACCATAACTGTATTTCTTCCATTCCTGTTCACTGATAATTTCATGATAAGAATTATCGGGAAGAACATTGGAGTGTCTATTGTATCGACGCTTGCTATATCCCTGTTGGTTGCCCTTCTTTTTATTCCGATGGCAACTCATTTTATGCTTTCTATTACGAAAGGAACTGAACCCAGCGTTTTCAAAAAGCTTTCTATTCACAACCGTCTTATCCAGGGTTATTACCTTACATTAAAAGCGAGCATGAGAAACCCTGCAGTTACAATAATCGGCACACTTGTCGTGTTTTTTGCTGCATTACTTATTAGTCTCAGCCTGAGTGTGAATACAACAACAGAGGTTGAAACATCAAGCTTCATGCTTTCAGTTACAATGCCAAGCGGATCAACCCTCGACAAGACCGATGCTTTTGTTACAGATATTGAACACACTTTGAGCTCAATCCCTGAGAAAGGAGATATAGCAAGCAGGATTCAGGAAGCTTCAGCATCAATTACAATTAACCTGGCTAAGGACTGGAACAAACACAGCAAAAGAACTCTGGCAGAAATAAAGAATGATATTACGGAGAAAACCAGGAACATGAGAACTGGTGAAATAACGATGAATGAGATGTCATCTGGTGGTGGTTATACCGGATCTGCAGGAAGTGCCGGTTCGATAAACCCTGGGTCCAATTTTATGAATCTCCTTGGAATCGGAACGGCAACAGAAAGCGTTGTTATCAAAGGTCAGAATTTTGATCAGATGAAGAATATTTCGGATGACATCAAAACCGCCCTTCAGGATTTGTCAACAATAAGCAGCTCAAATGTAAATGTACAGGACAACACACCCGAGGTACATCTCACATTTGACATGGATTATATCGGAAGGAATAATTACACTCTTAACAATGTGTCGTCCGCACTATCAACATTCGGAAGGGAGTATCAGTCAGGAGCAACATTTCTTCAGGGAACTGAGACATATGATATTACCCTTAAGTATGCTGATGAAAACGGGCAGATAAAGGTCAATACAGACAAGACAATTGATGATCTTAAAACGCTTGAAGTTACAGGTGGAAACAACAGTCTGATGGAAATGCAACAGTTGTCCTCTATCGTTTTTTCAAATGGTATGGGTAATATCCATCGGGAAAACCGGGAAAAGAAGATCACTGTCACATATAGCTTCAATTCAGACATAACTACATCAAAAGCCCTTCTTGAAGGGGCACGCACTGAAGTGGAATCGGTTGTTGCATCAATAAATATCCCAGCAGGAATTGCCGTGGAAGTAATCCACGAGGAAGATCCGCTACTGGACTTATATTATCTCATTGGAATGGCGTTTCTTCTTATTTATATGATTCTTGCCTCAGTGTTTGAATCACTTTCCACACCCGTGGTACTGATGTTCAGCATTCCGCTTGCCGCCCTGGGTTCATTGCTCGCATTGATACTGACGCAAAACACTTTGCTTAATGCCAATACACTTATTGGTTTTCTTATACTACTTGGAGTAGTGGTAAGTAACGGGATTTTGCTGATAGACTATACTAATATTCTCCGAAAAAGAGGCAACAGAAGATCAAGGGCGTTGATGACGGCTGGTATAGCCAGGATAAGACCGATACTTATAACAACTGCAACAACTGTTATTGCCCTGTTCCCCCTTGCAATGGGTCAGTCAGAGTACGTTGCTTCTATTGGAGCAGCATTTGCAATAACAGTAATCGGAGGGCTGACTCTTAGTACATTGCTAACGCTGGTGTTCATTCCCACCTTTTATTCCGGACTTGAAAACTCTATCCAATGGATTTATTCTCTTAACTGGAAGACCAAAATAATTCAGGTTGTTGTTTTCTCCCTGGCGATATTCGTTATCTATACATATATTGGTGCATTCCTTTGGAAACTGATCACAAGTGTTCTGGCGCTGATAATTGTTCCGGCCTCAACATGGTTTTTACTCAATACGTTGAGGAAGGCAAGGGAAACAGTCATAGCTCCTGACGAAATGATTACCATTAAAGTTCAAAGTCTGGTCAAGATATATGAAAGGGGAAGCCGGTTCGGGAGAGAATGGCAGTCAGGCGCTAAAATAAGACAGAGGCTTGGCCTTGAGAAGAAATATACTTCATGGGATGACATGAATAATCTGGTATGGCAATTGCCACTAATTGGCTACCTGATATATTTCACCTATTTCTATCTGAAAAGCGGATTCTGGATTTTTGTTTTCAGCATGACAATATGGTTTTCTCTTCTCGGTATCTGGATTTCCCTCAAAAAATTGTTCACAAATTTCGCAATATCGAAAAACAAAAGACTATTCAGTATTCTGGTTAAGATTACAGATCCATTAATATTCTGGATTGCCCCTGCAGCCAATATCTACCTTTTCGAAGTTAAGTGGAATAATATTGCGGTAGTAATAATTCTCGGTTCCCTATGGCTATTTGGACTAATTGTCTATAAGGCAGGTCTGAAGATGGTAGCTGAAAATCTTGATATCTACCGTCTGGAAGGAAGATTTAAAAATTTACGCAAAAATTTCTACAAGCTGGTTGCTTCAATTCCATTAATTGGAAAAAGGAAGAAGCCATTCAAGGCAGTGAGCTGTGTTTCTATGGAAATAACAAACGGGATGTTCGGACTTCTAGGACCTAATGGTGCAGGAAAGACCACACTTATGAGAATTATCTGTGGTATCCTGGAACAGAGCTATGGCAAGGTTTGGATCAACGGTCTGGATACCCAGAAAAAAAGAGAAGAGCTTCAGGGCCTCATCGGATATCTTCCACAGGAGTTTGGTAGTTATGAGAACATGACTGCCCACGATTACCTGCATTACCAGGCGATGCTGAAAAATATTACAGATGCAAAAACCAGGGAAGAACGAGTTACTTATTGTCTTAAAGCAGTACATATGGAAGACCGCAGAAACGACAAGATCGGTTCCTATTCCGGAGGAATGAAGCAGAGGATGGGTATTGCTCAGATTCTTCTTCATCTTCCGCGAATACTTGTTGTTGATGAACCTACCGCCGGATTGGATCCGCGCGAAAGGATCCGTTTCAGGAATCTGCTTGTTGAACTTAGCAGGGAGAGAGTTGTGATCTTCTCAACACATATCATTGAGGATATATCAAGTTCCTGTTACAAGGTAGCAGTTCTTAACCGTGGTAATCTGATGTATCTCGGCAAACCAATTGATATGACCAAGGAAGCAGAAGGTCATGTATGGCAAATCAACATTCCTGTGAATGATTTTCCTCCATTCATAGAGAATCATCTTGTAGTTCATCATATGTCAGAGGGCGAACATATAAGGGTAAGGTGTATTTCAGATGAAAAGCCTCACCTTGATGCAATTAATGTCATCCCTAACCTTGAGGATGCATATCTTTGGTTACTTAGAAAAAAGGTCAGGGTAGCTTCTTAATGTAACAAAAATGAAAAATACCGGTTTAAAAAACTTTCTGATCATTTTTTATAAAATGATTACTTATAACCTGAAGATCATTTTCGCAAACAAGTTCATTTGGTTCTTGTTAGGATCTGTACTTTTTTACATAGGGTTATCAATTTTCTATGTATTTACAACTGATGTCTCAAAGATGGAAGATCTTTATGGAGTCTTCATGTTCTCTGGTATTCTGCTGGTTTTTTACCCCTCTGTGTTCGGCATTCAGAATGATCAGGATGCCAGAACAATTGAGATCCTGTTCGGTATTCCCAATTACAGGTATAAAATATGGCTGGTAAGGATAATTCTTATCTTTATAATCGCCACCCTGGTAATGATTGTTTTTACATTCCTTTCCTCATATCTTATTGTCAAATTCAGGGTAATAAATATGACTCTTCAGGTTATGATGCCGGTAATCTTTCTTGGAATGGTGGCATTCATGTTTTCCACTGTCATCAGAAATGGTAATGGGACTGCAGTGGTAATGATTGTAATAGGTGTGATTTTTCTTATCCTGAATGATGCATTGCGAAAAAGTCAATGGAATGTATTCCTGAATCCATTCAATATGCCCCGCGATGTGAATGAAACAGCATGGACCATAATTACCTTGAAAAACAGGATCATTCTGGGTGTCGGTACAATTGTATTCCTGCTTGCAGCGCTTTATAATCTTCAGAAAAGGGAAAAATTCATGTAAGGTCCTTAATACGCAAAGTATTAGAGAAATTTTATTGTCTGGCTCAGACAGTTTGTTTTAAAACGACAAAATAGTCAATCCGGCTATTATACTTCTGGAATGGGAAATTGAACACCAGATTTTTTTAATTCCTGCTTTATCAAGCTTGTCCCTGAGGTTCATGCCAATAAATATATCTGGCTTACCAAATTCATTATTCAGTATTTCAATTTCTGATTTATCAAACTCGTGCCCAAGATGATCAGCAACTGCTTTTTTTATAAGGTATCGCCCGGCCAGGCTGCTTGCACTCTTCTCAAATGGAAAAGCTTCAAGCTCCCTTTCTGAAAACCATTTTCCACTGACCAGTGAAGGATATAAAGTGATGAAGTCCTCTTTGCTGATTTTATTTACGGTCTTGGTAAATGAGGTTTTATCAGTCATTTTATAATTTTTATTTCTATCTGGTTCTGTACAGTTTTAGATATAAATCCTGAAATCTAATTATCCATGAAATTTAATAATAATAAAGATCTCTTATTACTTCTTATGCGTTTTATTCTATTTAAAACCATTTCTGGTGTCTAAGTCAGATTAAATGGAGTGTTGTGATGAAAATCAAAGAAGATTAATATTAAATTTATTTTCTACGGATCTTATAATATTTCTAAAGTCAACGTATCCCTGTTAACATT
>JAHEYW010000018.1:22604-24701 GCA_023251395.1 Bacteroidales bacterium | reverse complement strand
TACCGGCAGCAGTTGAGATATCGGAAGTAAGAGCTACAGTACCTGATGTAGTTGGTAAAGTAAGAGTTGGATTACCAGCTGTTGCAGGAGTTACCAGAGTAGCAGTACCACTTGTTGAACCTGTCAGGTTGAGTGCAGACCCGGTAGCGTTTCCGATATTGGGAGTAATAAGTGAAGGAGAGTTATCGAATACAAACTTACCAGTACCAGTAGCCCCGGTTGAAGTAACACCTTCAATAGTCTGATGACCTGTGAAAGTGTTTGAAGCATCGGTTCTTGCAATAGTTGCAGAAGTAGACGGGAAGGTCATGGTAGTTCCATCAGTACCGGCGAGGGTCAGTGAATTATTAACTGCAAGGGTTTTAGAATTAAGATTAAGAGTACCAGCCCCTGCAGTGATAGTATTACCATTGACATTACCAGTAAGGTTACCAATAAAGTTAGTAGCTGTTATATCATAAGAACCGGCATTCCAGTTACCTGTAAGACCCTGGGTACCATTACGTAATACATAATTACCGGCAGCGGTGGAGATATCAGAAGTAAGAGCGACAATACCGGAAGCATCAGGGAGAGTAATAGTTCTCAGACCAGTAGGATCAGTAACGGCAAGAGTAGTATTGTTAGCATCCACAGTAAGACCTTCGAAGATCAGAGGATTAGCACCCTGGATTTTACCGGTTACAGTTGTGTTACCGGATAAAGTTGTCGCACCTGAAAGAGCAGTGGTACTGTTAGCGCCGAGAGTAGTGAAAGCACCTGTAGAAGGAGTGGAGCTTCCAATAGGAGTGTTGTCGATAGTACCACCTGTGATAGCAGCTCCTGAGACAGAACCATTTGATATTGTAGCGTTATTGATAACAGGAGCAGTGAGAGTTTTATTTGTAAGAGTCTGGGCATCAGTAGTCCCGACAATAGTTCCGGAAGGAGCATGCTGCCCGTCGAGCAGATCAGCATTAAGGCTGGAGACAACTGTATTGCTTGCAACAGTAAACGGAGCAGTACCTGAAGCAACAGAAGAGTTGAAAGTTCTGGCAGTTATATCAAAAGCACCGGCATTCCAGTTACCTGTAAGACCCTGGGTACCATCACGCAGCACGTAGTTACCGGCAGCAGTTGAGATATCGGAAGTAAGAGCTACAGTACCTGATGTAGTTGGTAAAGTAAGAGTTGGATTACCAGCTGTTGCAGGAGTTACCAGAGTAGCAGTACCACTTGTTGAACCATTTATCTTAACTGATCCGGCTGCTGTTACATCGGACCCATTTATATTACCAGTTGTCTGGATATTCTGTGCACCAAAATTTGGAGTTATCTTTGTACCATCAATCGCAGCAGAAGCATCAACATCCCCATTAACAACCTGTCCCCATGAAGGATTGCCAGAGGCATTTCCATGAAGTATTGAATTCGTCGCACCCTGATCTTTAAATAACGCAGAAGCCAGAATTGGTGAAAAGAATGTCGGAGCTGCAGCACTGCTTGTTGCATTACCAAAAATTGTGTAAGTACCGGCATTTGAAAGATTGAATGATAGTGCCGGAGTTGTAGTCGGATTTGTAACAGTTGTTGTGAATAATGGCGAGAGATCTCCTGAAGAGAAATTAGTTACTGTTCCACCAAGCCCGGTTGAAGTAAGAGTAGTTCCGCTTAAACTAAGTCCGCTTCCGATCACAATCTCCTGAACCGGGGTTGTTGTGCTGGAACTTCCTAATAATCTGTTTGTTGAACTGACTGCCTGTATTTTATCATATGTTACGGCATTGTCATTAATTTTGGAAGTGATAATGGCATTATTAGAAATTAAAAGAGAGCCAGTATTGCTTACAGTAGCATCACCACCAAGAGTAA
Source organism: Bacteroidales bacterium (assembly GCA_023251395.1). Lineage (GTDB taxonomy): Bacteria > Bacteroidota > Bacteroidia > Bacteroidales > VadinHA17 > LD21. The sequence goes on along the minus strand of JAHEYW010000018.1, from coordinate 22,850 downwards.
CGAGCTGAGGAGCGGCCCCCGTTTTACCGACAATAACCTGGCCATCGGTCAAGGCAGCGGCTTCGACTATTTTACCACTACTTGAGAGTATTACCCTGTCATTATTAAGGGCAGTGGAAGAATTTGTACCGCCGTTTACAACAGGCAGCACACCTGTGACTTTTGTCGGGAGATCGATAGTAGCATTAGCAATATCAGCATTGACTATCTGACCATAAGTTGGCAGCCCTGCAGCATTACCATGAA